>CAYJDK010000208.1:0-1073 GCA_964368905.1 uncultured Bacteroides sp. | reverse complement strand
GCGATAACAGAAGAATCTGCAATGCAAATACATAGTGCATACGAGTATTTAAAGTTTAGCCATGCTAGAAAATCTGCTTTTGTTAAAAGTGCAACAAACGATAAATTCGAAAACATCTACGGTTTTTCAATTGATGATTATACAACTGACGATTACGACACAAGACATGTTTATGAATACATCCACAACAGCAACGAAAGCAGTTTTGATGTTTCAGGTTACAGCACTTTATATATGTCAGACTACTTTCCTTTATCAGAAGAAGACGGTGTAATTGATTTTACAACAGAAGATGGCAAGCGCATATACTATGATGTAAGCAATGAACTTGATGCAATTTACAAAGAATACCTTGATAATAATGATGAAAACTCATTAAATTATGAGTTTGTATTAAGCGATGGCTCTAAAGTTATATTTGATAATATCCAGTATGAAATTATAAACGACAGTGTTGCAACTCCCGTAAGTTTTAATTGGGTTTTAATGATAAAATGAGAGGAATAATTTAATTTGAAAAACATAGTAACTCACATTAGTATGCTTGCACTAATTATAGCGTTATTACTTGCAAGCATTTTTGTAAATGCGCTAAATGAAAGTTTTTACGAAAACCAATATATAAAAAACAACACAACAAAGGCTACCGGCATGTCTTTAGAAAATTTGTTAACGGCAAGTAACACATTGCTTGACTACATGATGGACTACCGTGAAGACATGGATGTTTTTGCATTAGTTAACGGGGTTGAACGCCCTGTTTTTGATGAGCGCGAAACTTTGCACATGGTTGATGTTAAGGTACTGTTTCAAAATACTTTAGCAATAATGTATTCTTGCTTTGCAATTAGTTTAATAGGTGTAATTTACACAGTGCATAAAAACAAAAGAAACTTTGCATCTATACTTTTAAAGTCATTTAAGCGAGTACTTATAATTGCAATAATTATAGTTGCATTATTTGGAATTGCTTTTTATTTTAATTTTAACGCCTTTTGGACGGCATTTCATCTTGTGCTTTTTTCAAACGATTTATGGCTTTTAGATCCTGCCGTAAGCATAATGATTAATAT
>CAYJDK010000207.1:0-3433 GCA_964368905.1 uncultured Bacteroides sp. | reverse complement strand
CCTTTAGTAATTATTATTGTAATGATAATTGGTGCAATAATAGGTTGCTTTAACGGGTTTTTTATTGTTAAGTTTAAACTGCATCCATTTATAGTTACACTTGCAACACAGTTAATTTTATACACATTTTTGCTTTTATATGTTTCAATGGGTAACAATAATGGTGTAGCAATTTCTAACCTAGATAAAAGCTACACAGGCTTTGTTAAAGGTAGCATTCTTTCAATAGGCGGCACAGCAATACCAAACTATGTGTGGTTTGCACTGGCGCTTTCAGGCATAATGTGGTTTGTTTGGAACAAAACTACATTTGGCAAAAATATGTTTGCACTTGGTTCTAACGAAGAAGCCGCAAGGGTTTCCGGTGTTAACGTGTTTAAAACAACAATAATGGTTTTTGCACTTGCAGGCGCGTTATATGGCTTTACAGGCTTTATAGAGGGAGCGCGTATAGGCTCGAATACAGCAAACACAGGCCTTAACTATGAACTTGATGCAATTGCAGCTTGTGTTATTGGCGGCGTATCTTTTGTTGGCGGTGTTGGTAAAATACGTGGTGTTATAATTGGTGTTTTAATGCTACGTTTAATATTTATTGGCTTAACTATGATAAACGTACCACAAGATTTGCAGTACTTAATTAAGGGTGGCATTATACTTTTTGCATGCGCACTTGATATGAGAAAATACCTTGTAAAGAAATAATAGCTTTTAATTTTAAAGTGCTAACAAACTCGATGTTTAAAACGAGTTTGTTGGCGCTTTTTTTATGTTAAAACATAAATTTGTAAAATGTATTGTGTATATATAATGTTGATTATTGTTGAAAATTATTAACAAATCTGATATAATTTTGTTTTAGAAACATATATAAAACTTAATACAAAGTGTGGGTAAATGCATGGAAAAATATAAGGTTTTGCTTGTAGATGATGACGAAGAAATACGCAGTGGTGTTGCGAGTTTTATTAAAAATTGCACCTTAAATTTAGAACTTGTTGCACAAGCAGAAAACGGTGCAGATGGTTTAGATTTAGCAGAGATGTTGCGCCCTGATATAGTATTGACAGATATAAAGATGCCTTATATGGACGGTTTAACATTTTGCAAAAAGCTCAGAGGTATTTTACCTGCGGCAAAACTTGTAATATTTTCAGGGTTTGACAAGTTTGAATACGCACAAAAAGCTATTGAAATGAATGTATCTCGCTATATTTTAAAACCGATAAATAGCGAAGAATTACAAAATGTTATAATAGAAGTATGCACAGAAATAGAAAACGAGCGCGCTTCACAAAGAGATAGGGCCGTGTTGCGAAGGTTATATGAAAAAAGTTTGCCTGTATTACGAGAAACTTTAATTGTAAGAATGTTAGACGGAAGAATTTCACAACAAGAGGCAAGTGCAAGCGCACAAAATTATGAACTGGAATTGCCAAAAGGGTGCTGGGCGCTTTCGTTAATAAAAAGCACAGTGCAAGAAAACGAAGAACTCACACTTGTATCTATAAAAAGTTTTATTGAAAAGCACATTGAATTTGATGAAAATACGATATATTATATGGTTCAATATACAAATTGCATTGCACTTTTAGTTTATATTGGAGAAAAGGAAAATGTGTTTAAAGTAACTAACGAAGTTACAAGAATTTGCAACTTGGCAAAAACGTATCTTGATAACCCAATAATATCCGGTATAGGCAGGGCGCATAGTGACATTTATGGTATGAATAAATCTTGCGAAGAAGCTCAAAGTGCACTTAGGTATGCAATTCTTAGCGAACAAAAAGTTGTTTATATTGGAGATTTAGAGCCAAAGGGTAATAAAATTATTACTTTAGATGATTTAACAGAAAAGCAACTTGTTTCTAATATAAAAATAGGCAACGAACAAGATGTGCGTGCAACGTGTAAGGTGTTAACTTCAATGTTACAAACAGTAAGCAACGATTTAATGCAAAGCAGGTTGTTTTTTTTAGAACTTGTAACGTGCCTTTTGCGCCTTGTAAGAACATTTAGCGAAAATCCTGCAAAAGTATTTGGCGATAATTTTGAAGGCCTTGTTGAGCTTACGGATTTTGCATCGCTTGAATCTGCAATGGATTGGTATTTTGAGTGCTGCATGAATTTGCAGTTAATTGTGCAAACAAATAGAACAGATTCAAACTCGCATAAAGTAGAGCAAGCAAAACAATATATTGAACAAAATTTTAGAGACCCAATGCTTGATGTAGATGCCATGTGTGCGCATTTACATATGTCTCCCGCATATTTTTCTACTATATTTAAAAAGCAAACAGACATGAACTTTACAGCATATGTTACAAATGTGCGCATGGAAGAAGCAATTAAACTTTTACAAAACACAGACGATAAAACGTATGAAATTGCCGAAAAAATAGGATATGTTGACCCTAACTATTTTAGTTATGTATTTAAAAAAAAGTACGGAGTATCGCCAAGTAAGTACAAAAGCACAATATAAAAAATAGTGCAAAATGCAAAAAAAGAAGGGAGCCGCAATGAAGTATTTTAAAAGAAAAGCTGCGGACCTTATAAATAAATATAAACAACTTAATATTCAAACATTGCTTACGTTTTCGTTTACATTTATAGCTGTTGTTGGCGTTGTGCTAATGGGCACAACGCTGTTTTGGCGTTTTGCAATAGACAGAACAAACCAAAGCCAAATAAATAGTGAAAAATTGTTGTTACAAATGAGTTTGAATGTAGAAAACTATTTAAACAGTACAATAAATATATCAAATACGGTTGCAAACGAAGTTGTAAAGGGAACAGATATTCTGGGTGGGGATTTTTTATCCGGAATGGATTTAATATACAGGGCTAATAAAGATAATTTGGTGTCTATTGCGCTGTTTGACAAAAACGGCGTTTTGGTGGAAGGTGTACCTTTTTCAAGCATAAAAAGCAGCGTAACACCTGAAGAAACAGCGTGGTTTAAAACGGCTATGCAAGAAGTTAATACACATAATTTTTCTACACCTAATGTGCAAAATTTATGGCAGCACGAGGAAGCTACGTATAGGTGGGTTGTTTCTTTAAGCAGGCAAATAGACATTACCCGTGTGGGGCGTGCCGAAAAAGGCGTTTTGCTCGTAGACATGAATTTTAACGGATTAGAAAGCATTTTTCCAAAATATACAGAAGAAAACAGCGGGTATATATATTTGATGTCAGGCGAAGGAGAACTCATATATCATCCAAAACAACAACTAATTTATACCGGGTTATTGTCAGAAAACAATTTGTCTGCAGCAGAACGTGAAGATGGTAGCTACACAGAATATTTTAAGGGAACAAGAAGAGACATTAGCATTAAAACAGTTGATTTGACAGGATGGAAACTTGTAAGTGTAACAGAGCAGTTTGTGCTTTTTGACAATTATGCTCAAATTATATTTTTTGCAAT
>CAYJDK010000206.1:0-3464 GCA_964368905.1 uncultured Bacteroides sp. | reverse complement strand
ACCGACGACCTTCGGGTTATGAGCCCGACGAGCTACCGAACTGCTCCATCCCGCGTTATTGCATTTTTTGACTACCATTATATTTTAACACTAATTGCAAGTAATGTCAAGTGTAGTTTAAAATTTTAAATTAATTTAATGCTTAATTGCTAATTTTAAATATATAATTTAAAAGTGTATTTGTTTGTATTTTTAAATACTATAAAAAATATAACTTAAATTATTTATTTAACACATTCTTCAACTGTTTAAATTATTATTCAACACCAAAATATTTTTTTGCATTATAATAGCAAATATTTTCAACCATCTCACCTAGTATTTTCATATCATCAATATATTCACCGTTTTCTACAATGTTCCCTATCCAATTGCATAATATTCGGCGAAAATACTCATGCCTGGCATAACTTAAAAAACTACGAGAATCTGTTAACATTCCAATAAAATTACCAAGCACACCTAGGTTAGCTAAATCTGTTAGTTGCTTTTCTATTCCCGCTTTAGTATCGTTAAACCACCATGCGCTTCCCAATTGAATTTGTCCCGGGCACTGCGCATTTATCTGAAAACAACCCGCAATAGTTGCCAGTGCTTCATTGTCATATTGGTTTAAGCTGTACAAAATCATTTTTGGCATACCGTTTTCATTAAATGCGTCTAATAATTTTGCTAATAAATCAACTCTGGTTATGTTAGAAACTGCATCAAATCCTGTATTCTGCCCTAATTTTTTATACATTTTTGTGTTAACATTTCTTATGCAACCAAAATGTAATTGCATTACCCAATTTAGCTCGCAATATTTTTTTGCTAAGCTTATTAATATATATGTTTTGTATGCATCTATTTCGTTTTGCTCAAGAGTTTTGCCTAATAAAGCTTTATTTAAAATTTCATCAATTTCATTTTCGCTTTTAACTTCATAAACGCAAGTATCAAGTGCATGGTCACTTATACAAGCGCCATGTTCATTAAAGTACATTATTCTGTTATTCAAAGCATTACAAACCTCTTTAACAGTTTTTATGTTTTTTCCTGTTTTATCCCCTAACAGCTTTACATACTCAACAAAGCCTTCTTTTTCTATATTAATTGCTTTATCAGGCCTAAAAGTTGGCAAAACTTTAACATCAAATGTCTTATCTTTTGCAATTGCATTATGCCATTCTAAATTATCTAAAGGGTCATCAGTTGTTCCTATTAATTCAACGTTACTTTGTTTAATAAGTCCGCGCACACTCATATTTTTGCTATTTAATCGCTTGTTACACTCATTATATATTTCTTCGCACGTTTCATTGCAAAGCTGTTTTGTAATGCCAAAATAATTTTTTAACTCAAGGTATGTCCAATGATAAATTGGGTTTCCTATAGCCTGCGGCAATGAACTTGCAAATGCTTTAAACGTTACTAACGGGTCTTCATTCATACAAGTTGTTATTGAGTGTTCATTTATGCCATTTAAGCGCATTACACGCCATTTATAATGGTCTTCACTAAGCCAAACTTTTGTAATATTGTCAAACTTCACATCGTTAGCAATATCTTTTGGGTCAATATGGCAATGATAATCAATAATTGGCATTTTTGAAGCATGGTTGTGGTATAGTTTTTTTGCTATATGTGTATTAAGCAAAAAATCTTCTCCCATAAACTTTTTCATTATTATTCTCCTAAGCTTTTATACAACATTAAACAGTTGTTTTTCTGTGTATAATTTCTGCAGATATTGCTGTTTTATTGGGGACTTGCTTGCCGTCCAGTAAATTAGTTAATGCTAAAATTAACATTTCACAACAACTTTCTAGCTTGTTGTCAATACTGCTAAGCTCCGGCTCACAATATTGAGTTAGCCTTGAGTTATTATACCCAATAACTATAAGATCATTTGGAATGCTGATGTTTTCTTTTTTTGCATATTTTATAACTGCAATAGCAAGCTCATCATCACTTGTTATTACAGCATCAAACTTACACCCATTTTTATTTAAACTATTTAAAAACGCAACAATATTTTGTGTATCATCATTTATAGTAGCAATTTGCCAGCTTTGTAATGATATATTGTTTTCTTCATACGCTTTTTTAAAACCCAATAATTTTTGTTTACCGCTAAAAGATTGCATTCTGTTAATGAACAAAATATTTGGTTTATTTTTACTTATTAATTCAAATGTTGTTTTATAAACAATTTCTTCGTCGTCACAAACAACACTGTATATATTATTTGCTTTTATATAACTGTTTAATAAAAATATAGGCATTTTTTTCGCCGTTTCAATTAAATATTTATTGTCTTTTTCATTTACAAAGTCAGAACCTAATATAAAAATAGCATCTACTCTTTTTGAAACAAGTAGCTTTAAATATTTTATTTTAGATGCGGCCTCATACCCTGTGCAACAAAGCAGTGTTTCGTACCCATGCTTACTTAACCCTTGTTGTAATAAATAAATAGCATTTGCCAAATATATATCAGATGAATTGCTACATAAAATCCCAATAGTTTTCATGCTGTTTAATCCAAGACCCCTTGCAAATACATTTGGCTCGTAATCTTCTTGTTCAATTATATTTAAAACTTTTTTCCTTGTTTTTTCACTAACTTTATTGCTATTGTTCAGTACTCTTGAAACAGTTGCTATTGAAACACCTGCTTTTTGCGAAATATCATATATATTAATATTAACACCACCTATTTTTGTAAGTACTTACTAAAAACAGTATAATATATTATACTTTATAATTCAAGCAAATTAATAAATTTAATATTGACTTTATATATTTTGTAATGTATTATAAATGTAAGTACTTACATTTATTTTAGAAAGGTGTTATTATGCAGAAATATTTTAAAATTAATAATATTGACAATGTTGCGGTAAGCCTTGGAGATTCTTTAAAAGATGATACTGCAATTATAGATGAGCAAAGCATAACATTAAAGCAAGATATCCCCGCCGGACATAAGTTTTCTTTGTGTGACATTAATGCTGGTGAAAACGTTATTAAGTATGGCCATGTTATTGGCATTGCTGTTTGTGACATAAAAACCGGTGAGCATGTACATACTCATAACATTAAAACAGGACTTAGCGATTTAATAAATTACACGTATGACCAAAAAATTGAAAACTTGCAAAAAAGTGAAACAGAAAGATACTTTAACGGTTACAAACGTGATAATGGAAAATTTGGTATAAGAAATGAAGTTTGGATTATTCCAACTGTTGGTTGTGTTAACAACGTTGCAAAAGAAATTGAAAAAAGGGCAAGGCTTTCTCATAAAAATATAGCAAACGACATTGTTGCGTATACGCACCCTTACGGTTGCTCTCAAATGGGAGATGACCAAGAAAACACATTAAAAATACTTGCAAATTTAATTAACCACCCAAATGCAGGTGCTGTTTTAGTTTTGGGTTTAGGTTGTGAAAACTGTAATATAACAGAATTAAAAA
>CAYJDK010000205.1:0-3475 GCA_964368905.1 uncultured Bacteroides sp. | reverse complement strand
AATAAAAACATTAGCTGTAAAAAAAATAAAATGGTTAAAGGGGTACAAATGAAAATACTTAGTGTTTTAAATATTAAAGAAAACAAAATTAAATACATAGCAATTATAATTTTTGGGCCTTTAAATGCCATGTATTTAATGTTTTATAAAAATGTTGCGGTAATGGAATTTATTACGCATAACATTACAGATAAATATAAAATGACAGTAGGGGCGTTTTGTAATTTGTTCCCGTTTTCGCTAGCAGAAGTTATTGTGGCTTGCTTTATAATTTTTTGTGTTTACATTTTAATAAAAAGTGTTGTAGGAACAATAAAAGCAAAAGGTAAAAGAATTGCTTTTGTATATAAACAATTTTTAATTGCTGTGATAATAGCACTGAGCGTTTCAACTGCGTTAACATTTTTTTGGGGTATAAATTATTATGCTGAAAGTGCAGTAGAAAAAATGGGAGTTAGTGCGAAACCTATAAGCGTGGAAGATTTAACGCACGTAACAATGCTTTTTGCACAAATGCTTAATGAGAGTGCACAAAATGTAGAAAGAAACGAAGATGGGCTTTTAAATGTTTCAAGAGATGAAGTATATGACGCTGCACATGATTTATATTTGCCGCTTGAAGAGCAGTATCCGTTTTTGCAAGGGCCGGCAGTAACACCTAAAAAAATGATGTTTTCATGGTACATGGACATGACAAATTATACAGGGATATTTTTCCCTTTTACGGGAGAGGCAAATATAAACAAAAACCAGCCACTGTGCCTTTTGCCTGCCGTAATTGCGCACGAGCTTGCACATGTGCGCGGAGTTGCACCGGAGCAAGACTGCAATTTTATTGCGGTACTTGCGTGTGAGTACAGTGATAATGACGTTTATAAATACTCAGGGCGCTTGTTTGCGTACATATATTTGTCAAATTCTCTTTATAGCGCTAACAGTGAGCTTGCAATGGACATTTATAATGGACTTGACGACGGCGTTAAAGCGGATTTAGCAGATCATTCTTTGTATTGGCAGCAATTTGAAAGCCCGGCAGCCGATGTTGCAAACAGCGCTTACGATAATTTTTTACAGAGCTATGGGCAAGATGACGGCATAAAAAGCTATGGGCGAGTAACAGATTTGCTTTGTGACAAATATATTGAGCAAGCAAGGGAAATTTACAACTAATAATATTTGCCAATATTTTGTAATAATTAGTTCACATTTTACACATTTCGACAATATACAATACGGCATTAATTTGATATAATATTTTTAAGAAGCGTTTATTTTTAAATTAATAATAACAAGGAGAAATATAGTGGATATTTTTAGCACTATTGAATTTTTTGGGGGCTTAGCACTTTTTTTATACGGTATGGTGATTTTAAGCTCCAGTTTAGAGCGTGTTTCAGGCGGTAAGCTTGAAAAAACATTAGAAACTTTTACAAACACACCTATTAAGGGTATATTTACAGGTGCACTGGCAACGGCTGCTGTGCAATCATCGTCGGCAACAACTGTTATTATAGTTGGGCTTGTTAATGCAAAAGTTTTAAAATTGCGCAATGCAGTTGGCGTAATTATGGGCGCAAATATAGGTACAACAATAACGGCGCATATTTTGCGTTTGTCAGATATAGAAAGCACAAATTTCTTTTTAAGCTTGCTTAAAACTTCAACACTTGCACCTTTAGCATGTATAATAGGTGCAATGTTTGTTTTGTTAAATTCTCGCGGCAAAAAAAGAGATTTAGGCATTGTTTTGTTAGGTTTTGGTATTTTGTTTACAGGCATGTTAACAATGAGCAGTGCCGTTAAACCTCTGGCAGAATCAGATATATTCTTAACTGCGTTTGAAATGTTTGAAGATGTACCTGTGCTTGGAGTTTTAACAGGTACAATTGTCACAGCCGTGCTACAATCTTCATCGGCATCCGTTGGTATTTTGCAAGCGCTTTCAACAACAGGCATAATATCATTTGCAATGGCTTTTCCAATTATTATGGGCCAAAATATAGGCACAACAATCACACCTGTGCTTGCATCTATTGGTGCATCTAAAAATGCAAAAAAGTCTGCAGCTGTGCACGTTATTTTTAACATTGCAGGTACATTAATTTTCCTAGCCGGTTTTTATTTTATCCATTACGCAATACGCCCGTTTTCATTTTTTAACGATGCCGTTGACATGGGTACAATTGCTAACTTCCACACTGTTTTTAATGTAATAGTAACGGTTATGTTTATACCTTTTGTGTCGCTACTTGAAAAAGCTGCAAACTTTGTTGTACGCTCTAAAGGCAGTGACGCAGACGACCAAAATGATATTATTGTACTGGACAAACTGCTTTATAAATCCCCTGCACTTGCTATTGACCACAGCCGTGAAGCTGTTTTACAAATGGCTAATTTGGCAAAGCAAAATATGATAAGTGCCGCCGAGATTATGGTTAATTATGATAAAAAACTTGCGGAGAAAATGCGTGAAAAAGAAGAAATAGTAGATAAACTACAAGATAAAACCGAAAACTATTTAATAGAGCTTTCAGAGTTTGAGTTAAGTGATACAGACAGCCGTAAAATTTCTAAATTAATACACATAGGCGGAGAGTTTGAAAGAATAGCAGACCATGCTATTGATATGTTGGAAAGTGCCGAGGGCACAAGGGAATCTAAATTAGCATTTTCTAAAAAAGCGGTAGAAGAAATTAAACTGTTTTCAAAGGCAAATATTGAAATAATTGACCTTGCAATTAAAGCTGTTGGGGAACTTGATATAGATGCAGCACTTAAAATAATGCCGCTTGAAGCTATTATAGATGGCATGGAAGAGAAATTGCGTGAAAAACATATGGAACGCTTGCGCAAAGGTAAATGTTCAATAGATTGTGCGTTTCCGTTTAATGAAATTTTGCGTAGTTTAGAAAGAATAGGCGACTTGTGTAGCAATATTGCAGAGTCTATTTTAGCTTATGACACAGATAAACTTGTTGACAGACACGAATATAAAGTTAAAATTAGCGAAACACCTGAATTTAAAGTTGCATATGCTGAATATAAAGAAGTATACATTAAAGGGTTAAAGAAAATTTAATAAATGCATTATATATATTTACAGTTTATATTGTGCACTACACACGTAATAAACCTTTAATTGTTAAGCTTGGGATAGGAGTAACAAATGGAGTGCACAATAAGAAACTGGACAATAAACGATTGTAAAGAGCTTGCAAATATAATTAATAATATTAAAGTTCTAAATAATTTAAGAGACGGAATACCTTACCCGTATACTGAAAAAGATGCAGAGGATTATATAAACGGCATGTTAAAACGTAATGACAATTCTGTTTATGCATTTGCAGTTTTATGCGATGGTAAAATTAGTGGAAGCATAAGTGCAATGTGTAAAGACAATGTACACTCAAAAACCGCAGAAATTGGTTACTTTATAGGAGAAGATTTTTGGGGGCAAGGAGTAGGAACACAG
>CAYJDK010000204.1:0-3480 GCA_964368905.1 uncultured Bacteroides sp. | reverse complement strand
TGGTTTTTGCAAAATCCTTGTTTGAAGGCAGCTCCAAAATGAAAAACACCTTATATTTTAAGTTACATTAAAATATAAGGTGTTATTTTTTTTAGTAGTATTATTATAAAAAAGTTAACCGAGTTTTTCCATTTGTTTTTGTAAAAATTGCGGTGCAAGGCTAAAGTTGTAAGCAACGTCTTTACTAATTAGTCCTTTTTTATAAAGGTCAAGCAAACTTGCGTCCATGCTTACCATTCCCTGTTGTGATGAAGATTGTATTATAGACCCAATTTGGTGTGTGCGCCCGTCTCTTATAAGTGTACGTATTGCACTATTGCAATGCATTATTTCAAACGCAGGTACAGCTCCGCCGTCAATTTTTGGTATTAGTTGCTGTGATATAACAGTTTGTAAAGCCATTGAAAGCTGCATTCTTATTTGATCTTGCTGTGATGACGGATATGTGTCTACTAACCTATCTATTGAATTTGCAGAACCAACAGTGTGTAATGTAGAGAAAATATAATGCCCGGTTTCTGCGGCTGTTAAAGTAATTCCTATTGTGTCCATGTCACGTAGCTCGCCAATTAATATAACGTCCGGGCTTTGGCGTAATGCAGCACGAAGTGCAATTGGGTAACTACCTGTGTCTATTGCAATTTCACGCTGACTAATAATACTTTTTTTATGGCGGTGTAAATATTCAATAGGGTCTTCAAGCGTTATAATATGTGAACTACGGCGGTTATTAATTTCGTTTAAAATACAAGTAAGCGTTGTTGTTTTACCACTACTGGCAGGGCCTGTAACTAAAACAAGGCCTCTTTGTTTATCTGCAAGGTTTAATATTTCATCTGGTATACCAAAATCTTTTGGGTTAGGCAAAGAGAATGCAACAACACGTATAACAGCAGCTAAAGAACCGCGTTGTTTATATGTGTTTATGCGGAAACGTGATATGCCCGGCAAAGAAAATGAAAAATCATCATCGCCTCTTTTTTGTAAAATAGAAGGGTCACGCTTAGAAAGTCTATATATATCTAAAATAATTTGTGCTGTCATGTCGGGCGAAAGCCTGTCTTGCGACCAGTTTTCAATTACATGGTATTTTTTGTAGCATATTGGGCGCCCGGAAACAATAAAAATATCAGCCGCGTCGCGCCTAACCATGTCTGTTAAAAAATCTTGCAAATTCATAATAAAATCTCCATTCTGCCGCTGTGCGCAGGCACAAAAATAATGAAATATTAAGTAGCGGCGCAAAAGGTTTAATGTTATACCCATTTTCTGCTTAAATATTAAAAGCAGAGCGCCTGTTTTATATTAAATGCGCAATAATCACGCAAAAATTATTCAATTGCACTTGTTTGCCATTTTAAACGCTCTATTTTTTCATTTAAATTAAGCGGCAACCCAACATCAACATTTAAATTTTTGTTTTCATCAATGTTAATAGTAAAAGAAACAACTAATCCGTCATAGTTTGCATAGTCTTCATAAGAAGAAATTGTGTACCCTAATTTATTAATAGCGTCGCTTAACTGCTCAATATCAGGTTCTGTAATGCTGCGTCTAACCAAATCAAGATCTGCAATAATTTGCTCGGCTGCAGAGTCTGCCACATAATAGTCTGTAACGGCAGTGGCAGTACGTGCCGAAAGTTCACTGTCTGAGCGAGAATTTGAAAGAATTAACAAAGAAAAAGATGCCAATAGCAAAACGGCAAATACAGTGATAAGTGAAGTAACGCCGGTGCTTATTACGCTTGATTGTTTTTGCTTTTGTTGCTCCACATTACTCACCCCTTTTTAATTAAAGTATATAAAAACTAATTAAATATAAACATAATTAATATTTATCCTATATAGCGTTTTACGTTTAGCTCATAAATAATGTTTTCATACTCATAAACATCAATATCAGCACTTAACATGTTATAGCTATCGGTGCTTATAATAACATTTAATTTATAAGGCGCGTTTTCGTTAGTTGTTTGCGCCCACTCTTCGTCGTAATATGCGGTAACGTAGTCACCGTTGTCAACTGCACCCGTAAGCGTGCAAAGTTTATCTATATCATTATTTGATGCCTTAATACACTCTGCCATGTTTTGCGCTTTAAGTGTAGACATTGAAAGTGTACGGCTTTGCGTGCTTTGAGTATAACCAAAAGCAAATAAATTAAGGCAAACTGAAGCACTAATAACAAAAAACAGGCAGTTAATAATTAATTCTGCAAGGAAATATCTGCTCTTAGGAGTTGGAGTGCGTTTCATTGAGTGCCCTCCTTTAATCCATGCTGAATAAATAATCCCGAACTATAAAACGTGCCGCTTTCATCTGTTACACTAATAATAAGCAAATTGTTTTCATCAATACTTAACTCAAGTTTTTTCATTGGCATAATTTTTTGCCCAATATATGGAATAACCTCGCTATCAGCGGGCATTAAAACTTCGCATAAATAACCATCTTCAACGTACATCCAAGTGTCATAAACTGCGCCTTCAATAGTTTGAGACAAAACAAGGGCCGCACTGTCTGCAACATTATCTATACGAATGCCGTTAGAAGAAAGGTTTTGGCGGGATTTTTCTGTTATGTATAATACCGATGTTCTTATATTATAATTTTCCGAAGAATCGTTTATACTTTTTTGGTATACATTAATTCCTATAATGCAAAGGGTAAATGTGCAAACTAAATAAAGGGCAAATAAACATACTACAAATAAAATATCAACAATTCGTTTGCCACTACTCATATACCGTTAACTCCTTTGCAAATTTATTCTAAGTGAAAAACAGATATTTCAGGTAATAAGTTACCGCCTACATTCCTGTAATGCACTACATAACTTTTTGTATCATATTGCAGCCCATAAGACTCAATAAGGTAGTCAATATCAACAGGGTAACTGCCTTCCAGCGCATAACATTGGACTGCACTGCGTCTTACGGCGTTTTCTATAATTTCAAGTTGCTGGCCTGAAACATTAGTAGAAATGTTATTAACACCAAACAACATTAAATATATAACAACCGCAAACACAATTGCAGACCAAAATAACCCGTTTTTTAATAATTTAACAATGCCTGAAAAAAAGTCTGATATCATATAAAGCTCCAAACCATAAAAATATTACATTTGCATGCCGGATAGTATTCCCATAAGAGGTAACATAACGGAAAGCATAACCATGCCAACCATTGTGCATAAAATACCAACAAGCAAAGGTTCAATTATACCAAGCAGTTGTTGCGTGCGGCGTTCTGTTTCTACATGATAACGAGTAGCAATACTCATTAACATATGGTCTGTTGTACCAACGCGGTTACCTGCAACAATTAAACCGTTGTATGCAGAATCAAAAATATGGCTTTCAATTAAAACATCATTTAAAGAGCGTCCGTCTTCAAGCGATTTTTTTATAAATTCAATTTTCTTTAGTGCAAAAGAGCTTTGCACTAAAGTAGAGGCAAACTCAAACGCTGTAATT
>CAYJDK010000203.1:0-3501 GCA_964368905.1 uncultured Bacteroides sp. | reverse complement strand
CGCAATTGGTCTTGTGTTTCGTCGTATGCAAAACGCATCTCAAAATCACGTTGCCATTCATTATCTACGGGAAATGCGTGGCCGGGAGCTTTTTCTCGTTTAGCATAAAGTTCAATAAGCTCTTTGGCCATTTCTTGTGTTGCGGCACGTACTTTGCTTTTTGTTTTTGCCCATACATCGCCACCAAGGCGTGAAAGTTTTACTTTTTCACTGTCTCCGGGGGCTGTGTAGCGGCTTACTATATCAAGCTGTGTTACGGGAACGTATAGTGTATCGCCCTTACTGTAAGTTATTTTAATATAGTCCTTAACAACACCTTGCATGTCTAGGCGCTGAATGCCGGCATAAACTCCAATACCGTGGTTTTGGTGAACAACAAAGTCTCCTAAAGTTATATCTGATAAAGAAGATAAACCTTTATTTTTACGCTTTGTGGCGGTTGTGTTTTTTGTTTGGGCGTGTTGCCTGCTTGTAAAAATTGCAATGTTTGCAAACTGATATTGTATACCTTGAGTTAGCTGGCCTTCAAGCACTGCAACACTGCCGGGCGCAAGTTCTGATGGAATATTGTCTTTTGGATAATATGTTGCATTTATATTTGCGTTGCAAATATCTTTTGCAATTGCGTTTGCGGCACGTTTTGTGCCTGCTAATATTGCAACACTGTAATTTTGTTGTAATAGGGGGTTAATTTCGTCAAGAAGAAGGTTTAATTCTCCTGACCAAGCAGGTAAGTTGTGAGTAAGTGCATTTACTGTACTGCTTACTTTAATTTCTTGAACGGAACGCATAAAACTTTCGCTTACTATTGCGCCGTTTTTTTCGGCTTTATTAAGGAAACCGGGAAGTTCTGAGTAAAACATACCAAGTTCGTTGCAAAGAACACCTTCTTCATATAGCGCTTGAACGTCTTGTTTATAGCGCAAAGTAAATGCTTTTACAGCGTCACGTACGGCACTATATTCGTTAAAAAATATAATTGGGTTATTTAAATATTCAAGTACGGTGCCGGGTTTTTTATAGCGGATGTTAAGGTATTTGTCCATAGAAACGGGTAAAATACCTGCTCCTAAATTTTGCAAATCCTGCTGAGTTGCCCGCCGCAGCGCCGTTTCGCAAACGGCGTTTTGGGCTTTGCCCAATGCGCTGCTTAGCAGCGCGGCTGCGGCGGGTGCCCCACTGAACAAAACCTCCCTTGCGGGAGATAGGTAAACCGTATTTATACTTGAATCTCTGCGCTGGCTTACAATATCAAAAGTACTAAGGCTGTCTACAACATCGCCCCAAAATTCCATGCGGCAAGGTTTTTGCATGTCGGGTGCAAATATGTCAACAATACCGCCCCTAACACTAAATTGCCCTGCGCCTTCAACTTGGCCGCGCCTAACATACCCTGCCGAGATAAGCGCACTAACCAATTCTTCCTGCTTAATGGTATTGCCTTTTTTTATAATTAAAGTGTTATCACAAAATTCGTCTTTGGGTAAAGTATACTGTAAAACAGCTTCAATGGGCGCGCAAACAATGTTTGTTCTCTTGCCCATTATATTTCCAAGCACACACAACCTGCGAGACTCATATTCATGATTTTGCCCTTCAATGT
Organism: uncultured Bacteroides sp.; assembly: GCA_964368905.1. Classification (GTDB taxonomy): domain Bacteria; phylum Bacillota; class Clostridia; order Oscillospirales; family Ruminococcaceae; genus Ruthenibacterium. The sequence continues at coordinate 1,898 of CAYJDK010000203.1, read as the reverse complement.
TTCTGAAAACATAGTCCCTAGCCGGGTAAATTTCGCTTTTTGCGCCAAAAACGGTGGCATTTTCGCTAAAGCGTGTTGCCTCGCCTTCAGTGTCGCATACAACTAAAGCAGGGCGCCCTGTTTGCTCACACATCATTGTAATAATGTGCGCCCTTGCAACTGTTGTTAAACCGAAAAGAGCCACCACACACGATTTTTCGCCTGTGGCAGCTAAAAGTTTTTTATATTCTGATGTTTGAGCTATAGAATGTGATAACATAAAAATTACCTTAAAAAATTAAAATTAAAAGCCGCTTTGTAAAATGGAAAACACAAAAACAATAAAACCGAGAAAAATTAAACTATATATAGATATTGTAAATATTAATGGTCCTTTGCGGTAAATAGGGCTTTCGTCAATTTTAGTTTGCCTTAGGTGTGAAATAGCACTTGCAAATGCAAGTGAACCAAAAATAACAATAAGCAAAATAGACATTGGTAGTACAAACATAATAAAAGCAAGAGCCGTTATTACAAGCGATTCTTGAAGAGTGGGGTCTATATTAGGTGTTCTTGGCATGGCTAAAAGCAAAATTAAACACAAACAAAAAGCAGCCGGAAACAAAGCAAATTTTATAGGTTTAGTAAAAGATTTATCTAAAAAACGTTTGTCTCTGTGCAATAAAAACCTGACTATCATAGCCCATAAGAATAAAGCAAAACAAAAACTTATAGCGGGAAAAATAAAAATTGCAAGTATACTGGGGTTAAAATAAGAGTATATAGCACCCAAAATGCAAAAAATTAATGTAACTGCTATAATAATTTCGTATGGCCGTTTAGTATTTTTTTGTTTATCCATTATATTTATTTTGAGCCTCCTTAAAGTTATGTTCTATAATAAGCCCGGCAGCATGTCGAATATCGTCATATCGTGCACTTATAGTTTTAATCTCACTTTGTGTAAATTTAGACAAAACCCAGTCCATTAATTCATAATTAGGATGTGGCTTTGCGCCTACGCCAATTTTTATGCGCATAAAATCTTGTCCCATATAATCAATTATGCTTTTTATGCCATTGTGTCCGCCTGCACTTCCTTTTTCTCTTATACGTATTTTTCCAACATCTAAAGAGATATCATCATATAATACAATAATGTTACTGCTGTTAAGCTTGTAATATGCACACGCCTTACTAACACTTGTACCGGATAAGTTCATAAATGTTTGAGGCTTTAATAACATTATGCTTTTGCCGTTAAAGTCTGCAATGGCATACAGTGCATCAAATTTAGAGCGTATAATTTTTGCTCCACATTTATCTGCCATGTAATCTATTGCACAAAACCCAATGTTATGGCGTGTGTTTTCGTATTTTTTACCGGGGTTACCAAGCCCAATAATAATGGCATGCACCGGCTTTTTTTTAAAAAACATGTGTTAAATCCTTTTTATATTTTTAATTTATATAAATAAAGCGCTAACAGGTTTGTCGGTAAAAATTCTTGCAATTGCCTCGCTTAATATTGCACCAACACTAAGCACTTTAATTTTATCAATTTTCTTTTCAGGTGGTAACATAATAGTGTCTAAAATAACCACTTCGTCTAAAACGCTGTCTTGTATGCGGCTTATTGCAGGGCCGCTTAGCACACCATGTGTTGCACATGCGCTAACGCGCTTTGCACCTCTGTCAACTACGGCTTGTGCTGCATTAACAAGTGTTCCTGCGGTATCAATCATATCATCTATAATTATAACGTGTTTGTTATTAATGTCGCCTATAACGTTCATTATTTCGCTTTCGTTTGCCTTTTGTCTGCGCTTGTCTACACTGGCTAGTGGCACATCTAGGCGCTCTGCAAAAGTGCGTGCCCTGCCAACACTGCCAAGGTCAGGGGACATAATAACAACATC
>CAYJDK010000202.1:0-3548 GCA_964368905.1 uncultured Bacteroides sp. | reverse complement strand
GACGGCGCAGGTACAGGCGGTGAAGACGGTGACGGCGCAGGTACAGGCGATGAAGCCGGTGACGGCACAGGTACAGGTGACGAAGATGGTGACGGCGCAGGTACAGGTGACGAAGATGACGACAATAGTGAAAGTGAACCCAATATAGTTGAAAATGGCTCATGGGTTGTAGAAGGCAATGTGCGTACATATGTGCTTTCAGATGGAACAAAAGCAACAGGTCCTCAAGAAATTGAGGGGATAAAGTACATTTTTAACGATGAAGGTTCAGTTTTAAGATATGATTTTATATATGACGATGCATGGTATATGGCCGGCAGCGATGGTGCATTGTATAGCAACGGTTTTTTGCAACGTCGTACTTCTATTACGTTTTATGACGATGATGGTGGCGCGAGAACAGGATGGATAGAAGGACCTGACGGTAATGAATATTATCAAGATACAAGTAGTACTGGTGGTGTTCATTCACTTGTAACGGGCGTTAAAGCAATAGATGGCGTAACATATTTGTTTAGCGAAGACGGAGGACGAGAAACAGGTTCCGGATGGGTAGACGGTGTACATATTCAAGACGGCATTGTTTCTACCGGACGACACGTAATAGACGGCAAAACTTATATAATTGGTACAAACGGTGTGCCACACACCGGAGAATTTACTTACGAAGGTATGCTTTATTATGCCGATGAAAACGGTGTGGTATATTTAAATGCAATTAGAACTATGGATGACGGCACTTTGCGTTATTATGATGATAACGGACAAGCCGTAACAGGTTGGATTACATATAATGATGGCGATTATTACCAAACAGAGCAACAAGTTTTATTAACCGGAAGGCAACAAGTAGAAGGAAAAACATATTTCTTTGGCAGTGACGGAAGATTGAGTGAAACAGACGGCTGGGCAGGAGACTACTATGTAGTTGACGGCATAGCTTTGGTTGGCATGCAAACAATACAAGATAATGATTATTATTTTGATAGTACAGGCCTTTTGGTTAAAGGTGTGTTAACATATGAGGGTGCAAAATATTTTGCAAATGAAAACGGAATAATTGTAAAGTCCGCCGTTGCGTATGATGAAAACAATGTTGGAACATATTACGGAGATGACGGTAAGGCAGTTGCAGAAGGTTTTGTTGACTATAATGGAAACACATATTACCAAAAAGCAGATAAAACTTTAGCCGTAGGAAAACTTACAATTAATGGCGATATTTATTTCTTTGATACTGAAGGTAAGCAGCAAACAGGCACAGGATGGGCAGACGTTTATTACCTTGAAAACGGTGTTGCAGTAACAGGCGAAAAAGAAATTGAAGGGCAAAAATATATATTTAATAGCGAAGGTATAGTTTATAAAGGCTTATTTACACACGAAGGAAATACTTATTTTGCAGATTCTACAGGCAAATTAAACGTTAATTATTTCCATACACATGAAAACGGCAGTATTTCATTCTTTGGGCAAACAGGTGCGGCAACAATAGGTTGGTTTGATTATGAGAACAATACATATTACCAAACAGATAACATTGCCCTTGCAACAGGAAAGACAGAAATTGAAAATGAAATATATTATTTTAATACAAACGGCAGTTTAATAAATAATAGCTGGCTTGGAGATTTGTATATTGTTGATGGTCAATTTGTAACAGGACCGCAAACAATTAACGGCAAAAAATATATATTTAGCGATGTTGGTGTACCTTATAAACATGTTTTCACTTACAATTCACAGCGTTATAGCGCAAATGGTAATGGTGTTCTTTATACTAATTCATTCTTAACAGTTGGCGATGTTACCACGTATTACGATATTAATGGTATGGCTCCAATTGGTTGGATAACTATGAGTGACAGTGCAAAATATTACCAAAATGAAAAGTATGAAATATTAAAAGGCTCTCAATCAATTGATGGAGATTTATACTTCTTTGCAAGCGACGGTAAACTTGTTACCGAAGATGGCTGGGCCGGTGACTACTATGTTAAAGACAGTAAAGCATTAACAGGAATGCAAACAATTGATTCAAAAGACTATTTCTTTAATGATGATGGACTTCTTGTACGTGGAGAATTTACAGTAGGTAATGATAAATACGCTTCAGATGAAAATGGCGTTATTTACAAAAATTCTATTGGGTACAGAGAAGATGGCTCAGGCTCATATTATGGCGCAGACGGTGTTATTGCACCGCAAGGTTGGTACGACATAGGCACAGACAGATACTACCAAAATGCTGATCTTGTTCTTTCAACAGGCAAAGTTACAATAGATAATTCAATTTATTTCTTTGAGTCTAACGGTAGATTGCAAACAGGTACCGGCTGGGCTGACGAATATTACCTTGAAGAAGGTAAAGCCGTTACAGGTGTAAAAGTGATTGACGGCAAAACTTACATATTTAATAACGAAGGCATAGTTCAAAAAGGCAACTTTGAGTACAATAATGAGTATTATAGTGCAGACGAGAATAATGCATTAATAATGTCTCAAATAGTTGTATTAGACGACGGAAAACTTAGATATTTAGGTGAAACAGGTGCGGCACCTTTAGGGTTTATCAATTTTAATTCAAATACGTATTATCAAAACGAGAGCGCTTACCTTGTTACAGGAAAGCAAATAATTGATGATAAAACATACTATTTTAATGAAAATGGTGAACAACAAACAGGCACAGGTTGGGTAGACGGTTATTATATTGTAAACGGAACCCCTGTAACAGGCAAACAAGAAATTGAAGGCAAATATTATATATTTGACGAGAACGGACATGTTTTAACAGGAGAGTTTACGTTTGAAAATGCACTGTATGGGGCTGACGAGAATGGTGAGCTTTATATAAATGAAGTGTATACACGCAGTAATGGCACAAAAGTTTACTTTAATGAAAGTGGAATTGCAACTCAAGGCTGGGTTGAAAATTCTCTATTAGAAAAATACTACCAAACTAATGTTAATTCTGAACTAACATTGTCTGTTGGATTTGTGGAAATTGATGATGTTACGTATTACTTTGATGCAAATGGTAAACTTTTTGCAGGCAACACCGAGGGATGGTATACAATAAACGGTAAGCAGTACTATATTTTATCAGATGGTAGATACTGTGCACCTCCTTCAATAAGTGCTGTTGATACTCTTTATGACAGAGAAAAAGATATATATTCAATTACAATAGAAAGTGCAATAAGCGAGGCCGCAGGCGCAAATAGGCTTGGATCCTTTAGCTTTGACGGCGGTGTATCTTGGCAAACAAGCAATGTTTTAACTGTTAAAGGAAACGAGGGCATTACACTTGCGGCAGGTAAAATAAGAGTAAGAGATGCAGTTGGACAAACGGTTCAATATGCAACAACCATAACACTTGCACCTGTTGTTGAATTACCTGATTCTGATTCTAGCAGTGGGCCGGGAAGTTATGGCATAGACGTTTCAAAATATAATGGTACAATTAACTGGCAACAAGTTGCCGCAAGCGGAATAGATTTTGCAATTATACGTGCAACGAGCGCAAATAACTCAGGATATTATGT
>CAYJDK010000201.1:0-3602 GCA_964368905.1 uncultured Bacteroides sp. | reverse complement strand
AATAAATGTACACCTTTACATTCTTCATTTTCAATTATTAAGTCAACACATTCTGTGTCAAACATAATTTCTATGCCGTTGTCTAACAATTTATTTTGAATAGCAAGGTATATTTCTTGTGCTTTCTCTGTGCCAAGGTGGCGTATAGGGCAATCTACTAGTTTTAGCCCTGCTTGAATAGAGCGTTTTCTTATTTCTTTTACTTCTTCAGTATCTTGTGCGCCTTCTATTTTTGTGTCTGCACCAAACTGCAAGTATATTTTGTCTGTATAGTCTATTAATTCTTGTGCGTTTTCAGTGCCTATTAGCTCGGGTAAATCACCGCCTACCTCGTAGCTTAAAGAGAGTTTTCCGTCTGAAAAAGCACCGGCACCTGAAAATCCTGTTGTAATATTGCATGGTTTGCATTTAACACAATATTTTGTAACGTCTTTTGGGCAACTTCTGTTTTGAATACTGTGCCCTTTTTCTACAATTAAAATATTTTTGCTACTGTTGTGGTTTAAAAGTTCCAGTGCTGTAAAAATACCTGCAGGTCCTGCGCCAATTATAATTAAATCTTTTTTCATTTTATTTTATCTATCCTTGTTAATTTTATTGTTCTAATACTTGTGCTGTTTCATTTAAAGCACTAATTATGTTTAAATGTTGGGGGCAAATATCTTCACATTGGCCACATTCAATACAGTTGCCGGCTTTATTGTTACCGGATGTTAAAAAATCATGCATAGATTTTACACCGGGTGAATTTATTCCGTATTTAATATAATTATTGTAAGAACGTAACATATCGGGAATTTTAATGTTTACCGGGCAACCGGGAACACAGTAAGCACATGCTGTGCACCCAATTGTTTTTGTGTTTAAAATACCTTCTACTACCTCGTTTAAAATTTTACGCTCTTCATTAGTCATTTGCGTAAAATTGTCAAATATCTTAGTGTTTTCAACTAATTGTTCCATGTTAGACATTCCGCTTAAAATTACACTAACCCCATCAAGGCTACCAACATACCTAAATGCCCAAGAAGCTAACGTGCTAGAAGGAGAAAACTGTTTAAGTATATTTTCAAATTCCGGCTTAAAGTCTACAAGTAATCCGCCTTTTACGGGTTCCATAACAATTATTTCTTTATTATATTTTCTGGCAACTTCATAACATTTGCGAGATTGTATAGAATCGCTTTCCCAATCCATATAATTTATTTGCAATTGAACAAATTCAACAAAGTCATGTTTTATAAGAAGCTCTTCAAGCATTTCAGCAGTATCATGAAAAGAAAAGCCTATGCGTTTAACAGTGCCAAGTTCTTTTTGTTTTTTAGCCCAATCCCAAACATCGCAATCATCTAAAGCTCGCATTTTATCTGATTGTATAGAATGTAATAAATAATAATCAAAATATTCAACACCGCATCGCTCTTTTTGTATATCAAATAGTTTTTGCGGGTCTTGTTTATTTTGCACATTCCAAAGCGGTAATTTGTCGGCTATAAAAAATTTATCACGCTCATAGCGCTCAACAAGACATTTGCGTAAAATACCTTCAGACTTTTCATCATGGTAAACATAAGCAGTGTCAAAATAATTAAATCCTTTTTCCATAAAAACGTCTACCATATCGGTTGTTGCCTTAATATCAACAGCATTGTTTTCATCAAGAGGTAAACGCATCATGCCAAATCCAAGTTTTTTACATGGGAAAATGCTCATAATTAATCACTCCTAAGCGTTATAATTTGTATTTGCATTACAGCCGTAATTAAGCATAATAAGCTTAATAATATTTGTTATGCCAACTTTAAAATTATACCATATATAAAATGTGTTTGCAATTTAAATTATGGCAACAAATTTAGTAAAATGCTAATTTAGAGATAAGAGCGTTTTTATATTTATATATAAAAAGTGCCCCCATATTAAGCCATATAACAGCATAATATGGGGGCGTACATATACACTAAAAAAATAAACTTATTTATAATAAAGAGCTAAATATGGTATAATTTTTGCATGCTATTGCATAAGATGCTCAAGTAAAATTCCACTACCGATAAGTATTAAAATTGCGCCGCCAAGTATTTGCGCCCATTTACTGAATATAACACCTAAGTGCTTGCCAAGTATATGCCCAAACAAACAAGTTATAAATGTTATTATGCCAATATTTATTGCAGCACTTACTATATTTGTGCCAAGTGCCGCAAGGCTAATTCCTACGGCCATTGCGTCTATGCTTGTTGCAATTGCCTGTATAAAAATAAGTCGTTTTTGTGGAGAATGCCTTTCGGGAGGACATTCAAAAGGTGTGGCCCACTCTTTAATGCAAGAGTATATCATTTTGCCGCCAATTGCAAATAAAAGTATAAATGCAATCCAATGGTCAAAAGAGCTAATAAACCCAATAAAAACAGTGCCGGCCCAAAAACCAATTAAAGGCATAATTGCTTGAAAAAACCCAAAAAGAAAACTAGATAAAACAATGCTTGTTTTACTTTGTTTTAAAAAGCACATACTGTTTACAACAGATACGGCAAAAGCATCCATAGCAAGTGCAAATGCTAAAAAAACCACAGTGGTTATAGACATATAATTCCTCGTTTCTTGTTTTAAAAAATGCAGATGTTGGCATATTTTAAAGGCTGAACTTAAGAGCCCTAGCCAAAAGCCATACAATATAATATTATGTTTTAATATATAAAAAAATTATTAAAAAAAACCAGCAAAATTAACAATACAATAAAAAAAATAAAATGTCAATAAAAACACTTGACATTCCCCTTAGTAGAACGTGTAAAATAAATGTACGGAGGCGATTAAGGTGCAAATACAAAAGGTAGAAGAAATTGTAGGTATAACTAAAAAGAATATTAGGTTTTATGAAAAAGAAGGACTATTAAACCCACAGCGTAAGATTGATAATGGTTATAGGCAGTATAGCGAAGAAGACATAAAAAACCTTGAGAGAATAAAGTTGTTAAGAAAGCTTGATGTGCCAATTGAAGTTATTAGAGATATTTTTAATGGAAAAGTAACGTATGAAAGCAGTATGAGCGAACATGCGCGGCCCCTAAAAAAGCAACTAAAAGCTATTGAAACGGCGGCAGAACTTACATCAGAGTTGTGTGAGTTGGGCAATGAATTAAACGACGAACACACTAAACATTTTTTACAAAAAGTTGCAGATATGGAAAGAAAGGGGGTAAAGTTTATGGATATACACAAAAAGGATAAAGCAAAAAAATACAAAGGTGCATTAATTGCTGCAATAGTGGCAAGTGTGTTTTTTGCAGTTACTGCCGGTATAATACTTGTAGATGTTATATTACAAGCAGAGCATATAATTTTTTCAGATATATTAGGAATAAGTTTTGCGCTTTTTATGCTTATAGTCGTAATTGTAGGTGTATGGATAGCGTTGGTGCAAAGGTTTAATCAAATAAAAAAAGGCGAAGAAGACGAAGCTACAAAATATTAACATATTTAAATAATTTATTAATGGGGGTAATATTATGATATTAGTTACAACAGAAAACATACCGGGTAAAAATTATGAAGTGCTGGGAGTGGCAAAGGGTAACATAGTAATGACAAAGAACATA
>CAYJDK010000200.1:255-3623 GCA_964368905.1 uncultured Bacteroides sp. | reverse complement strand
GCCAAACAACTTCTTCGCTATAAATTGCTTCGCCGTTAACAACGGCACTAACTTTCCTGTCAGAACCACCCGCATCAAAACCAATACGGCAACCGTCTGTATTTCTGCCAATAGCTTTTGCGCTGCTTTTTTGCTCCGGTTTATCGTTATAATCTACACTTTCAACAACAAAATCACGCTCGTAAATACGTTCCATTGTTATTTTGTCAAATTCACGGCTTCCGCCAATTGAGTATGCTTTTTTAATTGTGTCTGCTAAAGAATCATCACCGCAAATAGTAACTTTGTAGCCACCGCTGCTCCATAGCAAAAACTTAACAAGTCTATCAACGTAGTACTCGTCTGCTTGTTTCATATCGCTTGTTGCGTAAATTTTTGTGTCATAAACCTCAATTTGGCTCTCGCTTCTTTCAACTGCTATGCAAAAGGGCTTAGTTGCACCTTTTTCATAATTTTTTAAAAAAACACCAAGAGGTATAAACCCCTCATCCAAAACCGGTTTATTTTTAAGCTCTACATCAATATTTAAAAATTTCATTAAACTCGTCCTCTCTAAAGGCAAAAGCAAGCAAAAAAACACATTGCATTTACGTTTGTAATTAAACGTGTTAAACCGCACTGTTATGCCAATTAATAAAAGTAATTACTTTTATTAAATTATATCACGCAGTAAATGAAAATTCTTTTCCAAAGATAGTCACATTTTTGCACAATTGTATTTAAAAATGCTTATTGTTTGTTTTTGTACATTTGTTTGTAGTAATTTGCATACTCACCGCTTGTAACATTATTCATCCAATCTTCATTGTCTAAATACCATTTAATTGTCTTTTCAATTCCAACTTCAAACGTTGTTTCAGGAGACCAAGAGAGCTCGTCTGTAATTTTTTTAGGGTCAATAGCATAACGTTTGTCGTGTCCAAGCCTATCTTCAACGTATTTTATTAAACTTTCGTCAATTGTAGAATCAAAGTCTCTATTTAATATTTCTAATATTTTTTTAACTATAAATATATTAGGTTTTTCGTTGTGTCCTCCAACATTATAAACCTCTCCGGTACGTCCTTTGTTTATAACAACGTCTATTGCTTTGCAATGGTCTTCCACATAAAGCCAATCGCGTACGTTCATACCGTCTCCGTAAACAGGCAAAGATTTTTTACTTTTTGCATTGTTTATCATTAAAGGTATCAACTTTTCAGGAAATTGGAAAGGCCCGTAATTGTTTGAACATCTTGTAATGTTAACAGGCATTTTATATGTATCGTGGAATGCTTTTACAAAAAAATCTGCAGACGCTTTACTTGATGAATACGGGCTGTGTGGGTCAAGCGGTGTTGTTTCAACAAAAAAGCCCGTTGCGCCAAGGCTGCCATAAACTTCGTCTGTTCCAACTTGCAAAAACTTAACGTTTTCTTGCCATTTGCCGTCTTTATACCAAGCATTTTTAGCGCATTGCAACATATTCACTGTGCCTTCTACATTTGTTTTCACAAAAATTTCAGGGTTTGTAATGCTTCTATCCACATGGCTTTCTGCTGCAAAATTAACAACATAATCTATATCGTAATCTTTAAAAATTTGAGTTATTTTTTCCCTGTCACATATGTCTGCATTAATAAAAATGTGTCTTTCATCACCATCAACGCTTTTTAAATTTTCTAAATTTCCGGCATATGTAAGTGCATCTACATTAATTATTTTAATGTTATTATATTCTTTTAACATATACAAAATAAAATTTGAACCAATAAATCCGGCTCCTCCGGTTACAAGATATGTTGAAGTTTTTTGCATAATAAATCTCCTACTTTGGTTTATTTTTATTTATTGCAGCACATACCATGCCGCCACGCTATAAATAATTAAAAACTTAACTTAAACAAATTTTATGTTAATAATTTTACAACTCTTTAACATTATCAAAATAACATTTAAGTGCTTTTTTCCAGTCTCTCATTTCATCGCCTACCGTAACACGTAACATTGTATTGTCTAGCGCTGAATACTCAGGCCTACTTGCACTGGCAGGGTTATTTTTTTTGTATTCTTTTGTTGTGCAAGGTTTTACGCTTGCATTTATTTTTGCAAGTTTAATTATTTCTGTTGCAAAATCATACCAGCTGCAAATACCATTACCGGTGCAATGGTAAACACCGTACTGTTTTGTTGTGGCAAGTTTTAAAATATGGTGTGCTAAATCTGCCGCGTTTGTTGGGTTTCCAACTTGGTCGCTAACAACTGTTAGCTCACCTTTTTGCTTTCCAACCCTAACCATGGTTTTTACAAAATTATTACCAACATAACCATAAAGCCAAGATGTTCTTACAATAAAAGTTTTTTTACAAAATTGTTGTGCATATTTTTCTCCAAGCAATTTTGTTTTACCATACGCAGAACTAGGTGCAGGTATGTCGCATTCGCTTACAGGGTTGTCTGCTTTTTTACCGCTAAAAACGTAATCTGTAGAAACGTGTATAAGCTTTGCCTTTACTTTTTGTGCTGCCATACTTAAGTTTCTAGCTCCAATTGCATTAACTTTAAATGCATCGTCAAAATTAGTTTCGCATCCGTCAACGTTTGTGTATGCAGCACAGCTAATAATTACATCCGGTGTTGTGTTTTTAACAAACTGCATAACTTCGCCTAAATTTGTTATGTCAAGCGTATCTATATCTGTTTTGTATACTTTGGCGTTTAAAAGCTCTTTTGCAATATTGCCAAGCTCTGTTTTACCATTTTGCAAACAATTGCAAAGCTCTGTTCCAAGTTGGCCGTTTGCGCCTGTAATAAGTATTTTCATACTTGCCTCCGCGTTATATTAATTTATAATGACGCTATAATTTTACTGTCTGCCACTTGTTTTAAGTGGTCTCCGTATGGGCTTTTGCCGTATCTCTGTGCGCTTTCAAGTAATTTTTCTTTAGTAATCCAACCATTTTTATAACTAATTTCTTCAGGTGCACTTATTTTTATTCCTTGCCTTTTTTCAACCATTCTCACAAAATCAGCCGCATCTACAAGGCTATCCATAGTTCCTGTGTCTAACCATGCAAAGCCGCGCCCAAGCAAATTAACATCAAGTGAACCATCGTTTAAATAAAGCTCGTTAAGTGTTGTAATTTCAAGCTCCCCACGTGCACTTGGTTTAACTTGTTTTGCAAGTTGCACCACTCTTTTATCGTAAAAATAAAGGCCTGTTATTGCGTAATTGCTCTTTGGCACTTTTGGTTTTTCTTCTACTGATATTACTTTTTTGTTTTCATCAAATTCAACTACGCCAAACCTTTCAGGGTCTGAAACATAGTATCCAAACACGGTTGCCCTGCCATTATTTGCATTTTCAACTGCTTGTTTTAAAAGGTTAG
>CAYJDK010000200.1:0-245 GCA_964368905.1 uncultured Bacteroides sp. | reverse complement strand
AAAAATATTATCGCCCAAAACCATTGCGCATGTGTCTCACCAATAAATTCTTCTCCTAATAAAAACGCTTGCGCCAATCCATCCGGGCTTGGTTGCACTTTATAACTCAAGTTAATACCAAACTGGCTTCCGTCTCCTAAAAGCTCCTCAAAACGCGGAGTATCCACCGGCGTAGAAATAATTAAAATATCCCTTATACCTGCAAGCATTAAAGTAGATAACGGATAGTACACCATGGGCTTATC
>CAYJDK010000199.1:0-3649 GCA_964368905.1 uncultured Bacteroides sp. | reverse complement strand
TATTCTTTTGAGTATTAAGTGTTTCTTCCTCGTTTTGTGATAACTCGCTCTTTTCTATCTCATCAACTTGAAAACGCAACAACTCTACCCTATTTAGCTTTTCGTCTTCATCCATAGAAAGAGAATCAAGCTCTCGTTTAACTTTGCAAAGTTCTCTGAAAACTGTTAAGTATTCTGTATGTTCTTTTTTATTTTGCGCAAAAGAATCGAGTATGTATATATGCTTAGATGCATCAAGCAAGCTTTGATTGTCGTGCTGACCATGTATATTAATAAGATTTGTGCATATATCACGCACAACACTTGCCGTTGCCGGCATGCCATTAATACGGCAATTGCTTTTACCCTCTGCCGTTATTTCTCTATAAAGCAGCAAATCTTCTTCAACGCTGTAACCTGCACTTTGTAATTCGTTTAACACTGTTTTAGGTATTTGCGCAAATTTTGCCCATATTTTTGCGCTTTGCGTATTGCTTCTAACAATATCTCGCGATGTTCTATTGCCTAGTATTGCATTAATAGAATCTATTAAAATAGATTTACCCGCACCTGTTTCACCTGTTAAAACATTTAATCCTGTGCCAAATGTAACTGTTGTTTTTTCAATTACAGCAACGTTTTCAATTGTAATTTCACAAAGCATAAATTAAAACGCTCCTCAACGTGCTATATATTTCGAAATTTGGTTTGTAATTTTTTCTGCTGCTTTTTCAGTTCTCATCAATACAAAAAAGGTATCATCGCCTGACAATGTTCCAACTACCTCTTCCCAAACCATAGAATCAAACACCTCGCATGCGGCATTTGCCATGCCTGTAAAACATTTTACAAGCACAGTATTACCCGCATAATCCACACTTAAAACAGATTCTTTAAATATTGTTTCAAAACGCCCCGGAATATGAGAATTTTTACTTACATTTTGAGTAGCAATGTATTTGTATTCTCCGCCAACCGATGTTTTTACAAGATGTAACTCTCGTATGTCTCTTGACACTGTCGCCTGTGTTACTTCAAAGCCCTCTTGTTTTAAGTGTTCAAGTAAATCTTCTTGCCTAACAATAACATTCTCTTTAATTAAAGTTAAAATTCTGCTATGCCTTTTGTTTTTCATAATAAAGCTACCTGCCTTTCAACTTCTTATCTATTGCTTTAAACTGTTCGGCATCTCTTAAACTAATAAGTGACATGAATTCGTTTGAAAGTGTTACGTTTAGCTCGCCTTTTTCGTCTAGTGGAATTTCTTGCTGTCCGTCACAGCTATACACTATTTGAGAGTGCATGTTAGAAGAAGCCTTTACTCTTATTTTTCTTTGTGCTGAAAAAACCATAGGTGGGCTATTCATACTATGTGCACAAAGCGGCGTTACAACTATGCCATTAATACTTGCATCTAGCACAGGCCCCCCTGCCGATAATGAATATGCCGTTGACCCTGTTGGGGTTGCTATTATTACCCCATCGCCTCTAAATTCATTAACTAAAGTTTCATCGCAATATATTTTTATGTCTATTGTTTGTGATATAAACTGTTTTCCTATAACAACTTCGTTTAATGCTATTTGAGGTGTTTGTTCTTTTTTTTCCGATACTATATTTAAAATACTTCTTTTATCTATTTTATAATTGCCGGTTACTATATTATTTAATAAATGAAGTTCGTTTTGCTCTATTGTAGCTAAAAAACCAAGATGCCCAACATTTATGCCTACTATAGGTTTTTTATAAGGTAAACTTTTTCTTGCGGCTCGCAAAATAGTACCGTCTCCACCTAATGTAATTATAAAATCACATTGGGTTAGTGCTTGCTCGCTTGTAACTTGTTTAATGCAATCACTAATTGGTTTATTATTAAACATCATGTCTGTAACAGTGTTTACACCGCATTGTTTTAATTGAATGGCTACTTTTTTAGCAACAAGTGCAGCCTCTTTTTTTTCATTATTAAATATAATATAAACCGTCATATATGCACCCGTATTATTTTCTCTATTTATATGTTATCATGCGCTTTTTTTACAATGTCGTGTATTTCTTTTTCTGTTAATATTTCTTTTATTTCATTTTTTGCAACGTGCAACAAAAATTCTATGTTTCCTTGTGGCCCTCTTATAGGAGAAAAATCTATGCCTTGCACTGTAAAACCATTAATTTTTGCATATTCACAAGCTGCAATAATAACATCAATATGTGTTTGCGCCTCACGTACAACGCCTTTTTTACCTACTTTTTCTTTGCCTGCCTCAAATTGAGGTTTAACAAGGCACACACCCTGCGAGTTTTCATCTGTTAATATTGCCGCAACCGGGAAAATGTGTTTTAAAGAAATAAAAGACACATCTACGCTAAAAAATTGTATCACTTCATTAACTTGCTCTTTTGTAACGCTCCTAATATTTGTGCGTTCCATATTAACAACACGCTCATCACAGCGCAATTTCCAGGCAAGTTGCCCATAACCTACGTCTACAGCATAAACTTTTTTTGCGCCTGTTTGCAACATGCAATCTGTAAAACCGCCTGTAGATGCACCTATATCCATGCAAACTTTATCATTTAAAGTAATGTTAAAAGCAGTCATTGCTTTTTCAAGTTTAAGCCCACCTCTGCTAACATACGCCATGTCTTGTCCGCGTACTTCAACATTTGCATCCTCGTTTACCTGTGTTCCGGGCTTGTCTGTTTTTTCGTTGTTAACATACACTATACCGGACATTATAAGCGCTTGAGCACGCTGTCTGCTCTGTGCAAGACTTTTTTGCACAAGATAATTATCAAGGCGAATTTTCAAAAGCAACACTCCGAATTTTAAGTTAAAATATTTTTTTCAAGCTATCGCAATCAAGGCCAAAAACACATTTTAGCTCTTGAGTAGATGCATGTGTAAGCTTTGAGCCGTCTACCGCAACATGCTTATACGTACCTTTATAATTTATGTCTTGAAGTGCACGTCCAACATGCTCTCCAATTCCTCCGTTTTTTACGCCCTCTTCAGCAAAAACAATTTTATCATACTCTGCAATTTCTTCAACAAAACCGTTTGGCAATGGGTGCACCCGGCACAGTTTAAATACATGCACTTCGTCATTATTATTTGCTGCTTGTAATACATCTTGCACTAGTGTGCCGTAAGTAATGCATGCTGTTTTTTTGCAAGTAGTGCTGTTATTATAAACATCATATAAATTGCCAGAACATCCAAGCTGGCTTAGTAACTCACTCTCGCTACCACGAGAGTAACGTATTGCGCGAGGGCCATTTTTATTTATAAGCTCTTTAAGCCAATAGTTAAGCTCTTCATAATTGCAAACAGAGTAAACACACATGTTTGTAAACTAGCTTAAAAACGCACAATCATATATTCCCTGATGTGTCTCGCCATCATTAGGTACAAATCCGGCTCTATCAATTGCAAAAAGAACATCCAAGTTTTGCAAGTTCACGTCGTGTATAATTTGGTCGTAAGACCTTTGCAAAAAAGTAGAATATATACAAACAACAGGTTTTAGTTTTTCCGACGCCAAACCTGCTGCAAATGTAACAGCGTGCTGTTCTGCCATTCCAACATCAAAAAAGCGATTTTTATGTTTTCTGTAAAAATATTGCAATCCTGTTCCGTACTTCATCGCTGCGGTTATGGCACATATTT
>CAYJDK010000198.1:2426-3685 GCA_964368905.1 uncultured Bacteroides sp. | reverse complement strand
TTTGGCAAAAAAACCAGTTAAAATAACTGAAGTTGCCCTTCGTGCCTCACACCAGTCGCTCATTGCTACACGTATGACAATGGACGAAATGAAAGATATACTACCAGAAATGGATAAAATAGGCTATTTTTCTCTTGAGTGTTGGGGCGGCGCAACGTTTGACTCCTGTATTCGTTTCTTAGACGAAGACCCTTGGGATAGGCTACGCATAATTCGCAAAGCTTGCCCAAACACTAAATTGCAAATGTTATTCAGAGGCCAAAATATGCTTGGCTACCGTCATTATGCTGATGATGCTGTTGAATACTTTGTTAAAAAATCTGTTTCAAACGGCATAGATATTTTGCGTATTTTTGACGCTCTTAATGACCCACGTAACCTTGAAACAGCAATTAAATCTGCTATAAAAGAAAAAGCACATGTTCAAGGTTGCATTAGTTATACTTTAAGCCCTGTGCACAGCAACGAGTATTTTGCAAATTATGCAAAAACACTTGAAGAAATGGGTGCACACAGTATTTGTATTAAAGATATGGCCGGCTTATTAACACCATATTCAACATACGAACTTGTTAAAGCACTTAAAGAATTTATAAAAATTCCTGTAGATATACACAGTCACTATACATCAGGCCTTGCGTCTATGTCTATACTAAAAGGTATTGAAGCAGGCGCAGACATTATTGATACATCAATAAGCCCACTCTCACTTGGCACAAGCCATATGCCAACAGAAAGCCTTGTTGCTGCACTTCAAGGAACTGAATATGACACAGGTCTTGACCTTAAAAAGCTTGATGTTGTACGCGCTCATTTTGCTAAATTGCGTGAAAAATATTTAGAATCTAGCCAATTAAGCCCAAAAATGCTTGGCGTTGATGCTAATACTTTGCTTTACCAAGTTCCGGGTGGTATGCTTTCAAACCTTTTAAAACAACTAAAAGACGCCGGTAAAGAGCATCAACTTGAAGATGTTTTAAAAGAAATTCCACGTGTTCGTGAAGATTCAGGTTATCCACCACTTGTTACACCTACAAGCCAAATAGTTGGCACACAAGCAGTGTTTAACATTATTATGGGCGAGCGCTATAAAATGGTTACTAATGAATTTAAACTAATGGTTAAAGGCCAGTACGGTAAAACCCCAGCGCCTATAAGTGCCGAATTTAGCAAAAAAATATTAGGCGACGAAGAACCAATTACATGCAGACCTGCCGATTTAATTAAACCTGAAGTAGAGGTTATGAAACAAGAAGCAG
>CAYJDK010000198.1:0-2416 GCA_964368905.1 uncultured Bacteroides sp. | reverse complement strand
CCCAAAAGTTGCACCTACATTTTTTGAAAAAAGAAATGAAAAAGCTCAAGGTGTAGACGGTGACCATGTAGACTATGCGAATAAATCACATCCTGTATAAAAATATATTATGACTCAAACAGCAGGTGTAAAGTAATAAAACTTTACACCTGCTGTTTTGTTAAAAAAATATTGGCACAAAAATATAAGATAATATAGCACATATACTACTTGATATAATTAGCAATATTGAAGTAAATAAAAACACTTTAAAATATTCTTGCGTTCTTATAGGTGTGTCGCTCTTTTTAAGCAACAAATTATTATATAAAGCACACGAAATATACATAGCATGTGTAGATAATACGCAAATTAATATTGACTCTATAAATTGTGGTAATAATAATATCAACAAGTTAATAAGTATTCCGTTAACACCTAATGTGGTATATAAGTACCCACTTACACAACCAAAGTAAAAACCTTTTAAGAAAGGAATGCTTATTAAAATAGGTGTACCTAAACATGAAAAACTAAATACAAGAATAATAAAATGCAAAATAAATGAAGATAAAAACGTAAATGATACTATGGATATAGGAGAATTAGTGTAGTTTTCTAATACTTGATTAATAAAATAACTTAAATATGCCTGTCCATTTAATCTGTTTATTTGCTCAAAAAAAGAGCCTGAAATAATACCAAACAGCAGAAAAAGAGGCGGTACCCATGTTTGCCACAGTTTTCTTTTACCAATTATTTTTCTTGTTTTTAGAGGTCTAACTTTAAAACTTCTATTTTTTGTATTAGTAAAACTATACACTTTTTTCTCTCCTTTTTATTAGTTTACAATTAATTATTATGCATTACTTGCTTTTTTTATTACTTATAAGCTAATAAAAATATTAGTATATAATTATAATTATAAAAAAAGCACTCCTATTTGGAGTGCTTTTTAATTAATAAATATTTTATAAGCTAAGTTCATATGCTCTTTTAATACATGCATCAAGCCCGTCGTTTAAGTTTTTTGTAAAACCATTTTTTTCAAATTCCTCAAGAGCTGCAACAGTTGTGCCGCCTTTTGATGATACCATTTGAATCAGTTCATCTGCACTATACTCTGTCTTTGTAAGCATGTCAGCCGCTCCGTGCAGTGTATCGCAAAACATTGACATTGCCATGTTATATTCAATTCCGTTTTTTTCTGCATATTCACTTATAGTTTTTGCAAAAAGATATATAAAAGCCGGAGTACTTCCGCTTACACATATAATTTCATTAAATTTGTTTTCAGGCAAGTTATAAACACTTCCAACACTATTAAAAATATCTGTAATAAAATTATAATCAGCATCGCTTACAAGGCTATTTTTGCAAAGGGCAACCGTACCACTGCCAAGTAGTAGGGGAGTGTTGGGCATTGCACGCAAAACAGGAACATTTCCCACTATATCTTCAATGTTTGCAATTGTTATACCTGCTGCAATTGTAAGTAATTTTTTCTCGCTAGTAATATCATTTTTTAATTCGCTTAAAATGCTGGCAAATGTTTGCGGTTTTACGCAAAGAAATATAAATTCAGACGTTTTTGCTACTTGATTTATATTTTCCAAAACACTTATATCAAGCTCTGTTGCACTTAAACGCGCTTGTTGTGAAATATCAAAAGCACATATATCTTTTGATTCTACATTACCTGATTTTAGCACACCTTTTGCAATAGCTTTTGCCATATTTCCAAACCCAATAAACCCTATTTTCATATTTTCAAATCCTTTTAATTTAAATTAAATGTTGTTATCTTATTTTTCTTCTTTTTTCACTTTTAATTACTCCAACAAAACCACCAAATGCACCGGAACATATTATAGAAAAGGCTTTGATAACAGCCAGTTCTGATAATAATACTCCGCCATTAATAATGCTTGCCAGCCATAAAACAAAAAATGTAAATACGCCCATTAAACAGCCGTAAATTAAGCCACGCTTTTTTTCAAACCCTGCCAACACCATACTTGCTACAAAAACTGCAACACAAACAGCTAACATTGAAATAGAAGATAGGGCGTTGAGCGGAATGTCTACATTGCAAAGTAAAAGTGCGCTTAAAAACATAACCAATGTAAAAATAGTAAAGCCGAAAAAAAACGAAACAGCTAAGTGAATAATCTTACTTTTAATATTATTTTTTTTGAAATAATTAGAATTATATTTCATATTAAAACACCTCCACGCATTGAATAAATATGCGCGGAGGTACATAATTAATGCTATTTTTAAATAATAATTTTATATAATTGCAAAAAAACAATTAATTATTAAACATATATTCAAAAAATGCTATTATTTTGTTTTAGTTTCTGGTGCTGTTTTATCTTTGTTACTGTCTTGTGTGGCACCTGGGAGAGTTAGCTTTTCAACTTCTTGGATAGAC
>CAYJDK010000197.1:1810-3686 GCA_964368905.1 uncultured Bacteroides sp. | reverse complement strand
ATTTTTATAAAATATAATTTTAAAGTTCAAATTCTTTTTTAACTGTGCGGCTAAACAGCTGCTGTATAACCTCATCAGGGTTCATATCCTCATGTATTATTTTATACACAGCATCACAAATTGGCAAATCTACATTATACTTTTTACCTAAAATTATAAGTGCTTTAACTGTTTGAGCACCTTCGGCAAGTTTATCGTATTTTTCTTTTTTTATAAATGCCTCGCCAAATTTTCTGTTGTGGCTGTATTGTGAAAAAAGAGTCGCCTCGTAATCTCCCAAATGGCAAAGCCCATAAGCCGAAAGCTCGTTTGCCCCCATAGCATGCATTAAACGTGCAATTTCTCTTGCTCCGCGCGCCATAAGTGCACCTTTCAAACTTGTTAGTTTTTTTGCATCTAGCATACCCGCTGCAATGCCAACAACATTTTTTGCCGCGGCTCCAAGCTCTGTTCCAAGTATATCGTTGCCTTTATATAGGCGTATTAAATCTGTGCTCATTAAGTTAACTATATCTTCAACAACTTTTGGCTCACTAGAATCTATAACTTGGCAATTTGGCACGCCATTAACAAAATCTTGCACATGGCCGGGCCCTACCCACACCGCCGTATGTATATTTTGTTTTATTTCTTGTTCTATAACACTTGTTAGCATTAAGCCTGTTTCGGCTTCAAGGCCTTTCATACATAGTATAAACGTTTTGCCTGTTACGTTATAATTATTAATTTGCCTTGCCAGTGTGCGCAAATGCTGTGCACTTATTGAAACAATAATATTGCTTGAATAATTTAAAGCCTTTTGCAAATCGTCTGTAAGCACTACATTATCTTGTAATTTTACGTATGTATTTTGCCTTGTATTTAAAAGTGTTTTATAATTTTCAGACGTTTGCCTTCCGTACAACATAACATTGCTGTTTCTACCGTGATACCACGCTAAAAACGAGCCCCATCTGCCACAACCTAAAACAGTAATTTGCATAAAAATCTCCATTCTGTGCTCAGTAAAACTAGTTTTTTAAACCTCCATGCACAGTGGAGGTTTTTGTTGTGTACCATATTAATGGTGCGGCTTAATTTAAGGAGTTAGCGTGATTTTTCACGCTAACTCCCATATGTGCAAATAACACGCAATTTTATTTATTAGCCTTTATTGTTTACATTTCAAAGTATCAGCCTAAAACCATAAACTATATATTTATATCTTTGCGCAGTAATTTTTTTCTGTGGTTTATGTTGAGCTTGTTTCAGACTCACTCGGTGGTGTCTCTGACGATGAAGGCGGTGTCTCTGACGATGAAGGTGGCGGTGTCTCTGACGATGAAGGTGTTGTATCTGACGATGAAGGTGGTGGCGTCTCTGACGACGACGATGATGAAGACGAAGACGACGATGATGACGATGACGATGATGCTACATAGTCAGGGTCTTTAACACCGCAACGTGTGCATATTCCGTTTACAAAATCATGGCCAAGCTCATCTACAAAATCACGTTTTTCAACTGTTAAATCCCAATGAGTATACGGTGTATAACCTTTTTCTGTACAAGTAGGCGGAACCGGTGTGCCTGCTACAGGTGCCGGTGGTTCTTGCCTTTCAGGTACGTTTGTAACAGCCGGGCGCATATCTTCAGACTCATAAATATGTGTGCGTGCGTATGCAAGCCAAGCAAGCCCACCTGCTTCGTTAAGGTGCAATCCATCTGCTGCAATATAATTTGGGTTAATATAACCTGTATTTTCATCTTTTAATGTTTCTGCAATATTCAAAAACGGTAAATCAAGTTTTTCACACATCTCAACAAGTGCATTATTAAAAACATCTATAGTGTTTTGGCTTACATTTGGGTAGTCAGACACCTGCCCGCGTGGAGG
>CAYJDK010000197.1:0-1800 GCA_964368905.1 uncultured Bacteroides sp. | reverse complement strand
AATATCGGAATATTCATATTTACTCTTAATCGTACTTATCAACGTTTCATAGCTATTAATAAATGCATCTGTGCTTGTTAGCCCGTCTGCATTATTTGTGCCAAATGTTAATACTATACGCCTTGGTTGAACTTTTGAAATCGCATCAGGAATAGTGTATATTTTAACGTCATTTTCAAAAAATACACACGGAACAGTAGATGCACCTTGGATAGTCATACCAACCATGCCCATATAGTTTTCAAGCGGAACAAGGTTATAAACCTCGTTTAAGCCTACTGTATTAGAGTCTCCAATAAATATTGTCTCGTCCATGTAGCTTTGCCCGCCGTCTGTTGTAAGTTGCAAAATTACACCGTCGTACTTTTCGCTGTCAATCACGTTTTCATCTTTGTTGTAATCTTCGCCGCTTTCACCGGTTGAAGCTTGCGCTTGGTCTCCGGTTGGCAAAATATTATTGTTGCCAAAAATTAAAGTTGTGCCAACAATGGCCGCAACAATAAATGTTAACGTACATCCCATAACCATAAAAACTGCTTGTTGTTGCTTTTTGGGCAACTTTTTAAACAATTTTGGCCATTTTGAAATATTATTAAAATTAAAACTTTGTTTTTGTGACACTTTACTACTACCTAAGCCTTTCTTTATATAGCTAAACCTTTGCTAAAATTATGCAAGCAACATTCTGTCGTTAGAAAACTCTCCGCCGCTTGCTTGTTCAAATTTCAAAAGCAAATCCTGTACTGTTAACTTTTTCTTTTCTTCATTTGCAACATCGTAAATTATATTACCGTTGTGCATCATTATTAAACGGTTACCGTGTTTTATGGCGTCTTTCATGTTATGCGTTACCATTAAAGTTGTAAGTTTTTCTTGCGCAACAATTTTTTCCGTTAACTCTAATACTTTAGCCGCTGTTTTTGGGTCAAGCGCAGCTGTGTGTTCGTCTAATAGTAAAAGCCTTGGGTTTTTTAATGTTGCCATAAGAAGCGTAATTGCTTGGCGCTGCCCACCGGATAAAAGCCTTACTTTGCTTGTCATTCTGTCTTCAAGCCCAAGCCCTAACATTTTAAGTTTTTCTTTATACAGTACTTTTTCTTCACTTTTAATTCCCCATGCAAGTGTTCGTAACTTGCCGCGCCTAAAAGCCATTGCAAGGTTTTCTTCTATTCCCATATCTCCCGCGGTTCCCATCATCGGGTCTTGAAAAACTCTACCAAGCAGTTTTGCCCTTATATATTCAGGTTGCTTTGTAACATTTGTGTTGTCTAGTATTATATTACCGCAATCCGGAAAATATACTCCTGCAAGCAAATTTAAAAATGTAGATTTACCTGCGCCGTTTCCCCCAATAACCGTTACAAAATCACCGTCGTTAAGCTTAAAGGATAAATTGTTAATAGCACATTTTTCGTTAACTGTACCGGCATTAAAAGTTTTGCTCACATTTTCAACATTTAACATGTACTATCCCTCCCTGCTATTGCTCGTCTTTTTCTTCGCTTTGCAAGTTATCTGAATTTGCAAGCACTTTTTGGCCTGTTTGCATGCTTACTTTACCGTATTTTTTTCTCAAGTACGGTATTCCCAGTGCAGCTGCAATTACAAGTGCATTAAATAGTTTTAAATCATCTGTTTTAATATCTAACTGCAAAACAACAACAGTAACCGAGAAGTACAATATACAGCCTATAAATATGCTTGATAATTTAATTGCAAAATTAAACTTTTTACCTATTATAACTACGCCCACAATAACGCTTGCAAGGCCAATAACTATTGCACCGCGCCCCATGTTAA
>CAYJDK010000196.1:0-3718 GCA_964368905.1 uncultured Bacteroides sp. | reverse complement strand
CAGCGTGCCCGCTTACTATATAAGACACAGCAGCCGCAACAAGTAAAATAATAATCATAAAATCTTTAAACTGCATTAAAAAACGCATAAAAAGAGTTGGTGGTTTTTTTTCTTCTAAAACATTTTTACCGTTATTTAAAAGCAGCTCATCTGCCGCTTTTGCACTTAATCCATTTTGCTCATCAGTTTTTAACTGCTCTAGCAATTGTAACTTTTCAATATTGAACATTTTTATAACCTCTTAAAATAATGTGAAATTTTATTCTTCTTTGTTTTATACCTTATATATTATATCACTTAAGTTTAAAAATTCTATACTTTAAACAAATTTTAATACTTTTTTAATAATTAATTTCGTATTAATTAATTTTTTAATTAACCTACAGTGTTTAAATAGCACTTTAACACTTTTAAAACAATTTATTATTTAAATTTCAAATTTTTCTTTTACACTTTGTTGTCAATTTGCACCTTTTTAAATTCCAAGCGCAAGTTATTTGCACAATAATTCACAAAATTTGGACAAAAAACTCAAAAAAGCATTGACTTGTGTTAAAATTACATGTTAAAATAACATATATTTTGTGTTACATCATTATAAATTAATATAATGATAAAAAAGTACTATGAAAGTTCGGTGTTAATTATGTGTGGAATAGTTGGTTTTACAGGTACTTCAACTGCTAAAGAAAAACTTATAGCAGGCTTAAGTCGCCTTGAATATCGCGGTTATGACTCTGCCGGTATATCTGTATTTGAACAAGGCGAGTTAAAAACTTACAAGACAAAAGGACGAATAGCAAATTTAGAAGAAAAATTACAAAGTGTTGCAAGTAGTGCAACATGTGGCATTGGCCATACACGTTGGGCAACGCATGGTGTACCGTCTGATGAAAACGCGCATCCTCATACAACTAAAAAAATCAGCCTTGTACATAACGGAATAATTGAAAATTATCTTGAAATTAAAAAATTTCTTTTAGAAAAAGGCTATGAATTTGTTTCTCAAACAGACACGGAAATAGCTGCAAAATTGCTTGATTACAATTATGAAAATGACCCCATTGCAGCAATAACCAAAACAATATCTATGTTAGAGGGTGCATATGCTTTTGCAATAATGTTTAACGATAGGAAAAACGAGCTTTTTGCAACAAGAAAGGCAAGCCCCCTTGTTGTTACAAAGTCTGACGATGGACTTTTTCTTGCGTCTGACATGCCCGCTGTGCTTGAATACACTAACATGTATTATACAATAGAGAGCGGCGAAATAGCGCATTTAAGCCGCGAATTTGGAGAAAAATTTTATGACAAAAACTGCAATGAAATAAAAAAAGAAATTAAAGTTTCTAATTTAACTTTTGAACAAGCCGAAAAAGGTGGGTACGACCATTTTATGCTAAAAGAAATGCACGAGCAACCAAAAGCGTTGCAGCGCACATTAAGCCCACGCATTTCAAAAAACAATTTGCCTGACTTTACTAGCGACGGCATTAATAGCGACTTTTTTAAGAAATTTAGCCATATTCATATTGTTGCTTGCGGAACGGCATATTATGCAGGTTTAATTGGTGGGCAAATTGTGCGCTCATTTGCCGGCATTAATGTAACAACGCATATTGCATCTGAGTTTAGGTATTCTCCACCTATATTAAATAGTAACGAGCTCGTAATAGCAATATCACAATCAGGCGAAACGGCAGACACACTAGCCGCGCTAAACTTGGCAAAAAAACATAATATTACTACACTTGCCATTGTTAATGTTGCTGGCTCAGCAATTGCACTTGAGGCAGACAACGTAATTTACACTCATGCAGGGCCGGAAATTGCTGTTGCCAGCACAAAGGCGTTTTCTGTTCAAGTTGCAACTTTTTATTTGTTTGCAATTAAAATGGCATTTGAAAAAAATATTATTGACGAAAACACTACTAAACAATACACAACACAATTATTAAAAAGTGCAGAAAATTTAAAAACTGCATTTGAGTTAAATGATACATGCCTTGAAATTTCTAAAACATTTTTAAACACAAGCAGTATGTTTTATATTGGAAGAGGACGTGATTCTGTGCTTTCTTTAGAAGGTGCACTTAAATTAAAAGAAATATCTTACATACATTGCGAGGCATATGCAGCAGGCGAATTAAAACACGGGACAATATCGCTTATTACAGACACAACACCTGTAATTGCACTTGTTACAGACGAACGCTTAGCTCCAAAAACAATTAGCAATATGAAAGAAGTTAAAGCACGTGGTGGAAAAATTACTGTAATTACCTTAAGCGGTATTGATATCCCCGAAGATGCTTACGACACAAGAATAGAAGTTCCTTGTGAGCATAAAATGTTTGGCCCGCTTTTTGCAATAGTTCCTTTGCAACTTTTAGCTTACCATACGGCTTGCCTAAAAGGCTGTGACGTTGATAAGCCTCGTAACCTTGCAAAATCTGTTACTGTTGAATAGTAAAACAAATAAATGTTTTTTATAAAGCATTATTGTTTTTGCTAATGTAAAATATTTACGTATAATTTTATGTTAAATTTGATAGTGTGAAAACTATTTATTGCGAATAAAAAGCAGCATGTTCAATTTTGAACATGCTGCTTTATTAATTATAATTGTGCAAACTTAGCCTTTTTATTATTGATATGCAAAAATTTTATATATTTTATAACAATAAATTAACTGTATGATTTTTCAAATATTTCAAGGCAATCCTCATACGGCATGTCTGCAGGGTCTACTAAAAATAGTCCGCCCATTGTTTCGTATGCATCTTTTGTATACATTGGCATGTCTTCTTTCTTTATACCATAGTCCGACATTTTTAAATCAGCAACACCACATGCTGCTTTTAAATCAATAAGTGCTTTAACAAAATCCATTGGCTGTGTTGCATCTTTTTTACCAAGTGCTTTTGCCATTTCTATTAGCCTATCGTTAACTATGCCCTTATTTGCCCAATAAGTATAATACTCAACGCATATCATAATAAGGCCCGCGCCATGTTCAAGGTCAGGGTGGTGTCCGCTTAAAGCGTGCTCCATTGAATGCTCCGACGTACAACCTGCTAAACTTTCAACCATACCTGATAAAGTATTCGCCATTGCAACGTTTTCTCTTGCTTCAATGTCGTTTCCATCTTCAACTGCTTTGGGCAAATACTTGCCTATAAGCTCTATTGATTTTAGTGCGAATAAATCGTTTATCAAGTTATTGTTGCGGTTAATATATCCTTCTGTGCTGTGAAACAAAGCATCAAAGCCTTGATATGCCGTAAGTTTTTTTGGTACTGTAATCATTAATTCAGGGTCAACAACTGAAATAATTGGAAAGCTATCGTTAGTTCCAAACCCTATTTTTTCGTTTGTCTCTTCGTTTGAAATAACAAACCATGGGTCAGCCTCTGTGCCTGTTCCTGCTGTTGTTGTTATTGCCACCATAGGAAGTGGTTTGTTTTTAACAGGTAGCCCTTTACCTGTGCCGCCTGCAATATAATCCCACATTTTTCCCGGGTTTGTTGCCATAACTACCATTGCCTTTGCCGCGTCTATTATTGAGCCGCCGCCTAAAGCTACTACAAAATCACATTTTGTGTTATTAATTAAACTTGCGCCTTCTTCTACTTGTAAATTAGTTGGGCTTGGTTTAACCTTATCGTATACTTCATACCCTATACCAGCAAGCGATAATTCTTTTTGCAATGTTTCA
>CAYJDK010000195.1:0-3741 GCA_964368905.1 uncultured Bacteroides sp. | reverse complement strand
CAAATAAGAAGAAATAATCCGTAATAGGAGGATAATTAAATGGCAAAAGCTGCTCTTAAAAAAGGCGCATCACGCACAAAACGCCGTGAGCGCAAAAATATCGAACGCGGCTGTGCACATATTCAAAGCACATTTAACAATACAATTGTTACTATAACCGATGTTCAAGGCAATGCTATATCTTGGGCAAGTGCCGGTGGACTAGGTTTTAGAGGTAGCCGCAAAAGCACACCTTACGCTGCACAAATTGCTGCTGAAACAGCTGCAAAAAGTGCAATGGAACATGGAATGAAATCTGTTGAAGTTTTCGTTAAAGGGCCGGGTTCAGGCCGTGAAGCTGCAATTAGGGCTTTACAGGCAACAGGCCTTGAAGTTAACATGATAAAAGACGTTACACCAATACCACACAACGGTTGTCGCCCACCTAAGCGTCGTCGTATCTAATTTACAAGGAGGATAAAAATATATGGCAAGAGATATGCAACCAATTGCTAAAAGGTGCAAAGCCTTAAATTTGTCTCCTACTGTTATGGGATACGCAAAGAAAGAGACAAACCGCAACAAATCTACACAAATGCGTAAAAAGAAAAGCGAGTACGCATTACAACTTAACGAAAAACAAAAAGTTAAATTTGTATATGGCGTTAGTGAAAAGCAATTCCACCGTTATTATGAACATGCATCTCGTATGCAAGGAATTACAGGTGAAGATTTGCTAATTATGCTAGAATGCCGCCTTGATAATGTTGTTTACCGTTTAGGTTTAGCACAAACTAGGCGCGAGGCAAGGCAACTTGTTTCTCATGGGCATTTTAATGTAAACGGCCACCGCTTAGACATACCTTCATACTTAGTTAAAGTTGGCGATGTTATTGCAGTAAGCGAGAAAAGCAAAGCTAGCGTTAAGTTTAAAAAACTAACAGGCGATGATGCTGTTGTTGTAAATGTGCCAAAATGGTTAAGCAAAGACAAAAGCACATTAACAGGTACTGTAAGTGCATCACCTGCACGTGACGATATTGACTTTGATGTTGAAGAACATTTAATAGTTGAGTTGTACTCCAAATAATTTTTCCCTTGCACGCATGCGAACATAATAGGGCGCTTTAATGCCCAATAAGGAGGGTAATTAGTATGATGGAGATAGAAAAACCAAAAATAGATACAGAAGTATTATCGGCAGATGGCCGCTATGGTAAATTTGTTGTAGAACCGCTTGAGCGTGGTTTCGGCACTACGCTTGGTAACAGTTTGCGTAGAGTGCTTTTGTCAAGCTTGCCGGGTGTTGCCGTTACAAGCATTAAAATAGACGGTGTTGTGCACGAATTTTCTGCAATTGAAGGCGTTAAAGAAGATGTTACAGAAATTGTGCTTAATGTAAAAGGCATAACTGCAAAGCTTAACACAAACGAGCCTAAACTTGTTAGGATTGAAGTAGCAAGCGAAGGCGAAGTTACAGCAAATTCCATACAGCAAGATGCTGAAATTGAAATTTTAAACCCAGACTGGCACATTGCCACAATTGCAAAAGGCGGCAAGCTAGTTATGGAACTTACCTTTGATAAAGGGCGCGGATATGTTTCGGCAGACAAAAACAAACAACTTGCACAAAATGCAAGCGTTGGCCCTTTGCCGGTAGACAGTATATATACCCCTGTATTAAAAGTAAATTATACCGTTGAAAACACACGTGTTGGCCAAATTACAGACTATGATAAATTAAGCCTTGAAGTGTGGACAGACGGCACAATTGATGCTAAAGAGGCAATAAGCCTTGCAGCTAGAATTATGACAGAACACTTAAATTTATTTGTTACATTGTCTCAAGAAACAATGAACACTGAAATTATGGTGGAAAAAGACGATAAAGGTAAAGAAAAAGCCCTTGAGATGACTATAGAAGAGCTTGATTTATCGGTGCGTTCTTTCAACTGTTTAAAACGTGCCGGAATTAATACGGTAGAAGACCTTATTAATAAGTCAGAAGATGAAATGATGAAAGTACGCAACCTTGGAAGAAAGAGCCTTGAAGAGGTTATTGCAAAACTTGAGTTATTAGGTTTTAACCTTATTTCTGACGATGAGTAAATGAAAAGGAGTGAGCCTTAATGCCCGGTACAAGAAAGTTAGGCAGAGCGAGTGACCATAGAAAAGCAATGATGCGCGCAATGGTTACATTTTTACTTGATAACGACAAAATTGAAACAACCGTTACAAGGGCAAAAGAAGTACGTTCAATGGCTGAAAAAATGATTACACTTGGCAAACGTGAAGATTTACACTCAAAACGCCAAGTATTTGCATACGTTACTAAAGAAGATGTAGCAAAAAAAGTAATTGATGAATTTGGCCCAAAATATGCCGACAGAGATGGCGGATATACAAGAATAATAAGAACAGGTGTACGCCGCGGAGACGCAGCGCCAATGGCAATTATTGAACTTGTATAATTTTAATTTGCATAATGTTTTAAATTAGGTTTAATTTTAAAATAAACAATATGCAGTTTTGGTTTTTCAGTTAGCGACCTATTAATTATTGTATTATTAATTTGGTTGCATGTACTCTTTTTAATAAGCAGTGCAACGCGAAAGGCCGTTAAACTGAAAAATTAAAAGTTGATTTTATAGCAGTATAAAATTATAAAAGCACAGAAAACTTTGCGTTTTCTGTGCTTTTTATTTTAGTTAATTAAAGCGTACTAAACAACTTGTTATTTAGTGCAAGTGATATGCATTTGTTACAAAATACGCTTTTAGGGCGTGTTAAGCAAGCATTAATTAATTATTTGTTTTGTAAAATGTCCGGTAAACTGTCAAAACCTACTTGTAACTCATCATCTGTTGGAACATAGTCGTTCATTTCGCCGCTCATATACTTTTCATAGGCAACCATGTCAAAATATCCTGTTCCTGTTAGCCCAAATAAAATTGTTTTGCTCTCGCCTGTTTCTTTGCATTTTAGCGCCATGTCTATTGCTCCTTTTATTGCATGTGCGCTTTCGGGTGCAGGCAAAATTGTTTCATTTTTGGCAAATAATACAGCGGCCTCAAAAACAGACGTTTGCTCGTAAGAAATTGCCTT
The DNA here is from genome assembly GCA_964368905.1 of uncultured Bacteroides sp. GTDB lineage: Bacteria > Bacillota > Clostridia > Oscillospirales > Ruminococcaceae > Ruthenibacterium. Next base: position 657 of record CAYJDK010000195.1, on the reverse strand, counting down.
CATTAAGCCATCGTGATATAGTTTAGACAAAATTGGGCTCATGCCATGGTAGCGAAGGCCACCGGCATGGTTTGCAGGTGGAATGAAACCGCTACCTAAAGTATACATACGTGCAAGCGGTGTAACTTTGCCTGTATCGCAAAAATCATACGCATATTTTCCTCGCGATAAAGACGGGCAAGATGCCGGTTCAACCGCATAAATTAAAGGGTTGTTTTTGCCCTCAATTTTGTCTTGCATAAACGGCGCAATAAGCCCACCTAAGTTGCTTCCGCCGCCGGCACAGCCTACAATAATATCAGGGTATTCGCCAATTTTTTCCATAGCAGTTTTGCTTTCAAGCCCAATTACAGACTGGTGTAAAAGCACTTGATTTAATACAGAGCCAAGTACGTACCGTTTTTCTCCGTTACTAATTTGTGCGGCTTCAACTGCTTCAGATATAGCACAGCCAAGGCTACCCGTTGTATTTGGTGTTTCTTTTAAAATATTGCGCCCTGCCTGTGTTGTCATTGACGGGGACGGCGTAATACTTGCCCCAAATACATTCATAACAGATTTTCTAAACGGCTTTTGTTCATAGCTACACTTAACCATATACACATCGCAACTAAGTCCAAAGTAGCTGCAAGCCTCTGAAAGAGCAGTGCCCCATTG
>CAYJDK010000194.1:1315-3981 GCA_964368905.1 uncultured Bacteroides sp. | reverse complement strand
GTTCTTGTGGTATGTACTGTAAGCCCCCGAGCACAATTATTGTTTGTAAACCTAAATTTTGCCAAACAGACATAAAGGCTATGCTTGGCATGGCTAAATTTGGGTCTTTCAACCACAACTGCTGTGATATGCCAAAAACCGAAAGCATTGAGTTAAAAAGCCCTGTTTCGTTTGGGCTTAATAAAAAAGCCCAAATAACGGCTACAACTGTCATAGTTACCACTTGTGGGCAAAAATATATCATTCTAAAAACAGACATTCCACGCAATTTTCTGTTAATTAAAAGTGCTAAAAGTGTTGCCAATACAAGGAAAGCCGGTACAACCATAATGGTGTAATAAAAGGTATTCAGTAAAGCCGTTCTTGCCACTTCGTTTTCAAAAAGCTTAATGTAATTGTCAAAAAGCACAACTCTTGTTGGGTTGTTTGGGTTGTCTACCAACATTTTGTTTGTAAATGAATATACAATAGCCATGCCAAATGGAATTATCATAAAAATAAATATTATAATTAAGGCAGGTGAAGAAAGCAACCATGCCGATAACGCTTGTCCATCTTTTATTTTATTACTAACTTGTGCTTTACTTTTCATTTTTATACCCCTAACAACACATTTTAATTTTTATTGTATTACAGGGCAGATGCGCTCATGCATCTGCCCTGTAATTTTATGCGAACGCTTTGTTTATTTGTCCCATCCGTTTTCCACAATTACTTCATCTGAAGATTGTGCCGCATAAGCTAATTCCTCAGCCGCATCTTCACCTAACAAAACATTTGTAAATACTGTTTCCATTGCAGCATAAAGTGTGTTGTGTGCAGATGTCAAAGGCCTGAGATAACTAATGCCTGCTTCTAATTGCTCACGGTATAAGTAGCGGTGCCCACCCGGTGCAAAATCAGGGTTTGCATCCAGCACTGTTATAGTCAGTAACATTTTTCACATGTTCTTCTGACATAATAAGTTCTAGAACTTCCCAAGCTGCATCAGATTTTCCTGCCTCAACGGCCGCAGTTGTCATGTTCCATACAATAGAACCGGAGCATGTGTAAACGCCCTCACCCATGTCAGGAAGTGGAATTAAAATTGCATCGTCACCCAGTGACTCCATAGTGTCTGTGTAAGACCAGTGCCCAATTAACGCTAGTGCACTTTCTTGTCGTCCGTAAAATGCATCATCATAGTCTACAAGTGGGTCAACATAGCCTTGCTCTACAAGCCAGCCTATATAGTTAACTGCTTCAATTGTTTCCTCGCTGTCCAATGTTCCTGTTGCAAGGCCTGTCTCTCTGTCCAAATAGTCGCCACCAAAGCTACGAACTATCGGCATATATGTGTAGTAAAGTGTTCTTGGCCCATTTTGCCTTATGTATAAAGGAGACTCAATTCCGCTATCTTTTAATTTTGCAAGTGCATCTTCAAACTCTGCACGTGTCCACGCTTCTGTGTAACTTGTGGGAATTCTAACACCTGCTTCTTCAAGCATTGATTTGTTTCCCCAGAAAGACATGCCTGCATCAAATTGTGCTATGCCGTACAATTCGCCATTATATGTGTTTTCATCTAAAACAGATTGTAACATATTCGCACGAAGTTCATCTGTTACATAGCTATCGATGTTTGCCAACATGCCAAGTTCTTGGAAATAAGCTGCACGCAAGCCATCAAGCATAATAATGTCGGGTGTGTCGCCTACTGTTGGGGCAACTTGCAATTTACTTACAAGTTCATCATACGGGAACATTTGAAAATTAATGGTTACATTTTCCAACGTTTCGTCAATTGCCTCAAGCATTGTTGTGTGCACTTCATCTTCTGCACCTGTTGATACCCAAATGTTAATCTCTGTAACTTCGCTTGAAGCCTCTGCGCCATTTTCCTGTTGTCCTTGTGCTTCACTCTCGCTTGTAACAGTTTGCGGCGTGCTTGCAGAACAAGCTACTGCCAGCAAAACAAATACTAGCGCCAAAACTAAGCACATCAATTTTTTCATCATAATCATTTTTCAATTCCTCCAATTTAATTTGTTGATGTAATATAGATATTAATACATTTAAAAAAATATGTCAAGCGGTTGATATATTTTTTGCTGTTTTGTTGCATTTTGCACGCGATTTTTATGTAATGTCACTAATTTTTTTGTGTTTTACTTAAATTGGGTCTCTTGTAGTGCTTGCGTTACCAAAAAAGAATCTTGCATCCTGTAACTCGGTTAACATTAGCGATTTTTCTTCAATATATTTTTCTGCTACGTCAAGCAGAGGCTTCCTATTATAGCTAATGCTTTTTTGGTTAATTGCACCGTTTGTTATCACAATATAGTGGGCAGATTTATCATTGTCATCAGGACGCCTGTAAGAAACACTTCCGGGGTTCAACCATAGTCTATTATCTGACAGATAGCACACACTTTTTCTATGGCGGTGCCCAAAAATCAAACGGTGTTCTTCACTTTTGCCACTAAGTGGCAAACCAAGGCTTAATACATAATCATCAAATTCACACAGAGATTCTATAACGTTATAATTCTTATACATATGTTTAATTGTATATCTTATGCCATCTACTTTTTCGTCAATAACATGTGGTAGTTTCCGCAAATAATCAACATCGCTTTTTTGCAATTTTTTGCAATTTTCATGTATCCATTTGCAATTGTTTGGCT
>CAYJDK010000194.1:236-1261 GCA_964368905.1 uncultured Bacteroides sp. | reverse complement strand
ACAAGTCAATAACAGCCTTGGGCTCTGTACCGTAATCAACAAGGTCGCCTGCACATATAATAACGTCTGCTGTTTTTTCACGCTGTATAATTGCATTTAATGCGTAAATATTGCTATGCACATCAGAAATAATAAGTACTTTCATTTTGTCCCTCCTGCCACCAATATTATAATCGGTTAACATATTTCTTGTCAATGCTTTTAAACTTTTTAACCTGTAACCGCCCTTTTCCTTTAACTTTTATAGAGCAACACAACTTTAACCGGCAATCATCTATTTCATTTTAGGAAGCGTTTTTTTGCAAAGTTCACAATTTAATGCTATATTTGTTGTCACTTTTGTTGAATTTTTCTTTAACTACTTGACAATATTTTTTAAATGCACTATAATTACGACAAATAAATCAATGTACGCTTTTTGTGTGTCGCAAATTTTAAACACATGTTTTAACACACATACAACTAAAATAAAATATATCTGAGGTTGTAATTACAGAATTTGTAAGCAAAGCTTAGAGCCATAACAATTAACATAAGTTAGTTGCTATGGTTTTAGGCTTTTTTATTTTGTTTTTTTGCAAAACACTTGTTAGAATATTTATGCCCAAAACTATAGCCCGGCATATGCAAACAACAAGGCTTTGCTTAAATAAATAGTAATGGAGGAATTTATAATGAGTAACAGCAATTTAATTGAAAAAATCGTTGAGCATGTTGGCGGGGCAGGTAACATTAAGGCTGCAACACATTGCTTAACAAGGCTTAGGTTAACACTTAAAGACAAAGAAAAAGTAAATGAAGAGGCTTTGAAAAACACTGATGGCATAATGGGCATAGTCAATAAAGGCACTCAAACACAAATAGTCATTGGGCCATCCGTTTCATCACTTTACAAAGAATTTGTTAAAAGTGTAGATTTTAATGCTTCAAAAAATGATGCAAAAAAAGGGCAAGTAGGTTATGTTGAAGCAACTAAAAAAGAGCTAAAAAACAAAAAAGGCAACCTTTTAACGGCGTTTTTTGAA
>CAYJDK010000194.1:0-226 GCA_964368905.1 uncultured Bacteroides sp. | reverse complement strand
ATTCAACCCCATTGTTCCCGCACTTGCAGGCGCAGGCCTTGTTCGTGCCATATTAACTATTGCTGTAGTTTTAGGCCTTGACAATACAAGCAACACTTATCAGGTAATAAACACAATTGCAAACGGCATTTTTACATTTTTGCCGTTCTTGCTGGCAAGTTCTGCCGCAAAGCAGTTTAATATGAATAAATATGTGGCAATGACAATTTGTGCAGCGATGATGTCA
>CAYJDK010000193.1:626-4034 GCA_964368905.1 uncultured Bacteroides sp. | reverse complement strand
TAATTGTAAAAAGCATGTTGTCTGTTAAAAGCAATAAAAAACCGCCTAGTGCAAAACCGCCACACGCTTGTAAAAAGCCGCTTTTTCCTTGTTGCATAGCCATGTTTATTGCGGGTATTAACATGCTCCACGCAGAGGCTGCCATCATAACGCCGGCGGCAAAACCTAAAACTGCACGGTGGACAGTGTCGTTTATTTTACCGGGGAATAAAAACACACATGCAGAGCCGGCGCATGTCATAAAAAAAGTAAAGCCCGTTGCAAGTAGCGCTAAATATAACGCATTCATATAGAAACTCCATTCTGTGCAAAGTACAATTTGTTTTGTAAAATCTTTGCATTTTATATTTTTTTATCATATGAACGCGTTTATTTTTATGTTACATGCGCAAAGGTTAGTTAAAAAAAGCATTTACTTAATTTTGTTTATTTATTAATTTATGGCATTATTAAAATATAACTTTATAAAAAAATGCAGTGTGAAATTAATTTCACACTGCATTTTAATTGTTTAAATTAATAAAGCAATTTGTATTTAACTTTTTTACTGCATGTTTATAGCCTAGTTAAAATATTATGTAACTGCTTTTTTATATTTAGAAATAATTAATGCAAATAAAAACATTGCTACACTTACTAAAATAGAAGATATTATTGCTATATATCCAAGACCTGCCATGCTTGATAAAAGATCGGTAGGAACGTCAAAACTAGAGGCAAAGTTATTTAAATAGTCTTGTGCAAGCTCTGAAGAGGCACCAACAGTAAAAAGGCTTGAAAGAGAGCTTAAAAAATTAATTACGGATATAATATACAATAAAACACTAAGCACAGAAAGTCCTTTTAAATTAACAGTGCCTGTTGTAACTGTTTGTCTAATGCTTTTTACACATCTTAAAGCAATAAATAAGTATGTAATTATAAGGGCTAAAGTAATTAAAAGTATTATCATAATAACTGCAACTATGCCGGCACCAAAAGCACCGCCCAGTTCTTGTGCAAACATGCTAAGCGCTAGCCATGCAAGTAAAATAAATGCAAGCAAAATAAATGCAAAAACAATATAAATTATAAAAGAAGTTTTTAAAAAAGATAAACCTTTTGTTGAATTACTTTGAGGGTTTTTGCCATAGAAATAAAGGTGCCAAATACCACATAATAAAAATACGGAGGGAACTTGACCAAACAAATTACTTGGGTTTGAAAGTGAAGCTACAATGCCAAAAGCTAAACCGGCTGTTATAACTATAGCGGCAACTAAATATAAAGAACTTGAACAAATGCTTTTTAAGATTGGTATGGCGTTAGAATAACCCTGCTGAGGCATGTAAGGGTTATTGTACATTGTGTTAGGGTTTTGTTGTTGGTAAGAATATTGCTCGTTTTGATAATTGTAGTTGTTTTGGCCGGGGTATGTATTTTGCGGCGTATTTTGTGGCGGAATATTTTGACCTTGATACATATTTTGAGGGTTTTGATAAGCATCTGCATTATTAGGTGCTTGCCCACTAGCATTTAAAACTGCGCCACAAGCACCGCAAAATGTTGCGGAATCGTTGTTTTGAGTGTTGCAATTATTGCAAAGTTTCATAATTATTCTCCATTCTGCCGCAAACTAGTATAAAAAAGGTAATATTTGTGCTTTGCGGCAAACACAAAGTATAATACGGCATTATTGCTTTTTAAAAAGGTAAGCAAATAACCCCTTTTTAATATATAAATAATGGTAGCAAAAAAAATGCTACCATAATAAAAACAATTTGTCAATGATTGTGAAAGTTATAAATTATCTAATATTACCGTTTCCTTCAATTATATATTTATAACTTGTCATTTCTTTTAAACCCATTGGGCCCCTTGCGCCAAGTTTTTGTGTAGAAATACCAATTTCACAACCAAGGCCAAACACACCACCGTCTGTAAATCTTGTAGAGGCATTAACATAAACACATGCACTGTCTACATTTTTTGTAAAGTAAGCAGCGTTTTCTTTGTTTTGCGTTATAATGGCCTCGCTGTGATAAGTTGAATGATTTAAGATGTGTTCAACTGCGCTTTGTGTGCTGTTAACAATTTTCACAGCTAAAATATAGTCTAAAAATTCTGTGTTAAAATCGTCTTGCTCTGCAGGTGTACCATTTATTATTTTTAAACTATTTTCACAAAGGCGCATTTCAACTTTGTGGTTTTCGTTTAAAGCTTTTTGCAATTTTGGTAAAAAATCGTGCGCAATGTCTTTATGTACAAGGCATACCTCTGCCGCATTGCAAACAGAAGGCCTGCTTGTTTTGGCATTGTTAACTATGTTAAGTGCCATATTAATGTCTGCGTATTTATCAACATATATGTGGCAAATGCCTGTTCCTGTTTCTATACATGGAACTTTTGCGTTTTCAACACAAGAACGTATAAGCCCGGCGCCGCCTCTTGGTATAAGCAAATCCACGTAGCCGCGTGCCTGCATTAATTGCGTTGCACTTTCTCTTTTAGTATCTTGTATTAGGTTTATCAAGTTTTCAGGAAGGTTGTGCATAGCAAGCGCTTTTTTTAATGCGGTTGAAATAGCAATGTTAGAGTTTATGGCTTCTTTTCCACCACGTAAAACGCATACATTACCGCTTTTAAAGCAAAGTGCGGCTGCGTCTGCCGTTACATTTGGCCTACTTTCGTATATAATTGCTATAACTCCCATTGGTACACGTATTTTTTTTATGTTAAGGCCGCTTTGTACGTTTGTGTCTATTACTTCGCCTATTGGGTCATGTAATGTGGCCACATGGCGCAGTGCATTTGCCATGTCTAATATACGCTGTGGTGTAAGTTTTAGCCTGTCTATCATTACACCGGATATGCTGTCACTCGCGTTTTTTATGTCAATGTCGTTTGCTTTTAAAATATCGCTTTCAAAATCAAGTAAGCATTGGGCCATTGTTAAAAGCACTTTGTTTTTTTCATTGGTGCTAAGCGATAATGCGGTTTGTTTTGCACTTTTTGCACTTTGTAATATTTGTTGTGTGTTCATAATATTCACCAGCTTAAATTTAAGTTATTCAGCACAAAAATATGTGCCAACTTCTTTGCCCTCTATAATATCGTATAAACAGTTTGGTTTAGCGCCGTTTGTAATTATTGTTGGAATTTTTGCGCATTTAGCTATTTGCGCCGCCTCTATTTTTGTGCGCATTCCACCCGTACCAAGCGTTGTACCTGCACCTTGTGCGGCATTAATAATGTCTTGTGTTATTGCAGGCACTTTTTTAATAAGCGTTGCACTTTTATTTGTGCGTGGGTCTTTTGTATAAACACCGTCTATGTCTGTAAGTAAAATTAATAAATCGGCGCTTACACTTGTTGCTACTATGGCGCTTAATGTGTCGTTATCGCCAACGGCAATTTCGTTTGTTGCAA
>CAYJDK010000193.1:0-616 GCA_964368905.1 uncultured Bacteroides sp. | reverse complement strand
TTTTCGTTTATTATAGGCAAAACACCAAGCTCTAATAAACGGCAAAGTGTATTTTTAACATTTATACTACGTTCTTCATGGTTTAAATCTTCTCCGGTTAAAAGCACTTGTGCAACCGTATGGTTATCACTGCTAAAATATCTGTCGTATCTGTACATAAGCTCACATTGGCCAACTGCGGCTGCGGCCTGCTTTGTTGGTATGTCTTTTGGCTTTTCGTTCATCATAAGTTTGCCAACGCCCATACCAATTGCACCCGAGGATACAAGAAGTATTTCATGGCCTGCGTTTTTTATGTCGGATAAAACTTGGCAAATATTTTTAACAAGACGTATGTTTAAATTGCCTGTTTTATGTGTAAGAGTAGATGTGCCTATTTTTACAACAATGCGCATTAATGGTTTTCTCCAATCAAACTATTTAATGCAAGCTAAAATTTAAGTAATAGTTGCATTTAATTAAATAATTAATATTTATTGTGAAGATAGCCGGACTTTACTATAAAACTTTTAGCGGTTTCAGGTGATATTGCCCTTCCGTCTGTCATAATACGTCCGTCAATTGCAAACGCCGGCGTTTGCATTGTGCCATAAGATGCTATCTCGTTAATATCGGT
>CAYJDK010000192.1:2867-4041 GCA_964368905.1 uncultured Bacteroides sp. | reverse complement strand
GGTACAGGCGGCGGTGGCACAATACCTGAACCACCGGGATTAAATGAAGATGGTGGAGTTGATATTACATCTCCAGACGGAACACCTCCTGACAGGGTTACCATAGACGACATTGAAATTCCAAAAGAATCTATAGAATTAAATGAAAACGGAAATATAACAATTTTACCTGAAGTTTTTAAGGATTTTGAAGATGGAACGTATACTCTTGTTGTTGAATATGGTGATGAAGCATTTGAGACAACCATAGTTGTAGAAAACGGAGTGCCACTTTCTGCCGGAAGTTTTGTTGCGAGTAAAAGAGCCGCTTGGGCACTATTAAACTTAATTTTAACAATAATTACGGCAATTATTGCTATTGTTCTATTAGCTGGATATTTTAATAAAAAAGATGAAAGCAATAGCAAAGAAGTTAATTACAAAACTGGCGTAAGATATAATAATGATGAGGGTGCAATAAAACGAAAAGGCTATGCGCGATTGCTCAGCATGTGCGTTGCAATTATAGCGGCAACCATATTTATATTAACACAAGACATGCGCCTGCCAATGGTTATTGTAGATGATTGGACGTGGCTAATGGCACTTATAGCTTTAATACAAGTTGCGGTGGCGGCTATATCTAAAAAACAAGGTGAAAACACAGTTGAAGAAAAGAATAATGAAGATAATGATTTAAATATGTCATATGCGTAAAAATAGGGCGGGAGAGTTGATGTTATATGATTTTCTCTTATGCAAAAGTGGCTTTGCCGCCTTTTTGAATGTAAAGCGTTATAGCATATGTTTATTAAAGTTGGAAATGCAGGAAATATGAGCATTTGTATTAATTTATTATGTTAATGCATTAAACATAAAAGGTGCCTGAAGATTATACTTAAATATAATTTTCAGGCATCTTTGTGTTTAAATGTTCATAACTTAAAATGCAGTAAGCGCTTTTAAAAAATCGACATAAATATGTTGACTTCATGACTTTTGAAGTATATTATTAAAGTACAATATTAAAAACTTAAGGAGGTTATAATAATGGATAAAAAAATTAAAGTTGCACAGTACGGTTGCGGTAAAATGAGCCGCTGGTTAATGCGCTATGCCATTGAAAAAGGATGCGAGTTGGTAGCTGCTTTTGATATTAACCCCGCAGTAATAGGAAAAGATGTAAGCGAAATAA
>CAYJDK010000192.1:0-2857 GCA_964368905.1 uncultured Bacteroides sp. | reverse complement strand
CGATAATTACGCAAAAGTAGGAGTAAGCATATCTGCAGCATCAGATGCAAATCAAACACTTAAAGATCTTAAACCAGACGTTTGTATTATTGCAACACGTAGCACAGTGGCAGAACTTGAAGACATTTTTACAATTTGTGCAAACAATGGAATTAACGCAATTACTACTTGCGAAGAGGCTTTGTATCCTTGGAATTCTTCCCCTGACTTGACAAAAAAACTTGATGAACTTGCAAAAAAAGGAAATTGTACTCTTACAGGCGTTGGGTATTGTGATCTTTATTGGGGAACAATGGTTACAAACCTAGCAGGTTCTTCGTTTAAAATTGATAAAATTAAAGGCAGTAGCTGGTATAATGTAGAAGATTATGGTATAGCACTGGCAGAAGGTCACGGCGCCGGATTATCTATGCAAGAATTTGATAATCAAATTGCTAATTATAATAATCATTCTTCAGACGATATTAAAAAAGCAGTTGAGAGTGGTGAATATGTGCCGTCTTACATGTGGAACCAAAATGGCTGGCTTTGTGGAAAACTTGGCTTAACAATTACTTCTCAAACACAACAATGCTTCCCTTGTACGTATGACAAAGATTTAGTAAGTGAAACTTTAGGCCTTACAATAAAAGCAGGGCAACCTACAGGAATGCGCGCAGTTGTTACCACAACTACAAAAGAAGGCATTACATTTGAAACAGAATGTGTAGGTAAAGTTTTTGCACCTGAGGAATTTGACAAAAACGAGTGGAGCCTTTGCGGCGAACCTAACACTACTGCTATTGTAAACAAACCTGCAACGGTAGAGCTTACATGCGCTACTTTAATAAACCGTATACCTCAGTTAATAGACGCACCTGCAGGATATGTAACAACAGACCAATTCCCTTATAATTTATTTGCCGTTAAACCATTAAATGAATACGTTACATCAAAATAGAATAAAGTTTTAAAAACATATAAAAAACCACCGGTAGTCCGGTGGTTTTTTTATATATATTATTTTGCGTTTTGTTCTGTTTGTTTTTCCTTTTTTCTATAATCTATAAACCATATGGCTATATATACTACTGCTAAAAGAGATAACCATTGGCTTAAAGATAAAAACAATATGTTTCTTGAAACATCGCCTCGCATAAATTCTAAAAAGAACCTTAAAATAGCATAAGTAAAAACAACAAGTGGTAAAGATAAGTAGGCCTTACTTTCTCCATAACGCTTGCCTATTAAAAGCGAACAAATAAACATAATTACACCATAAAATACTTCTATTAGCTGTGTAGGAAAAAGCATTACTCCTTTTGGAGCATGTGTATTTGGATTATTAAACACATAGCCAACTGAAGAAGGTATGCCATAACAACAACCGGCACTAAAACAAGCTAGGCGTAGAAAAACAATAAAAATACAACCTGATGGAAGGAAAATGCCAAAAACTTTTTTGTATGATATTTTGAAAATTTTGCAATATAAATAAATAAATAAAATAAAAGCAACCATGCCACCATAAAATAAAACTCTACCAAAATAATATTCAACTTGCTCTACAGGGTTGCTAAGTATTTCAATTAAACTTTGGCCGGAACCCAAAAGGTTAGCTAAAAACCCTGCTATTGCACTACCGGATATAATAGATACTACAAATATAATACTTATTAATGAAAAATCAATTAAACTAATTTTTCCAACAACTCCGCTGCGGTTATAGAAAAAGGCAAAAATAATTGCAACGGTGAACCCTATGCACCAAAAAACATTATAAGTATATATAACTTGATTTGAAATTGTGATAATAGGAAACATAAAAACTCCTTTTTAAACTGCTATGACAGCTAATTTAATAAAACTAGCCAAAAACTTAGCAATAAAACGTAATTATTTAATTGCCAAATAATTATAAAATTGTGAAATTTATAATATATATTATCATGAAAGTTCGAGTAAAGTCAAATAAAGCAGTTTTAAATATGCTTGTAAAATTAAATTACTAATAGTATATTATAAATTAATATTACTAATTGTTGTTTTGGGGTTGGAGTATGCAATTAAATTTAAAATAAAATTTAGTTTTATAAATTGTATTATTAAAATATATTAAAGGCGTAATAATAAAAAGTTAAATTAGTTGCATTGAGGGTTAATAATTTCAAACCTACCATCGTTGTTTTTTTCGCCCCATTCACACATTAGCTCTAAAATAGGCAGTAATGTTGCGCCCTTTTCAGTTGCAGAATACTCAACCCTTGGCGGTATTTCGCTAAAAGCGCGCCTAACAATTAAACCGTCTGTCTCTAGTTCTCTTAATTGGTTTGTTAAAGTTTTTTGCGATATTGCTGTAACAGATTGCATAAGCTCTTTAAAACGCATTGTGCCAGTCTCTATTAAAATGTATAAAATTAGAGGTTTGCATTTTCCACCTATCATTTTAAGTGTTATTTCAATTTCTGAATTTATTTGCACTTTATCCATTAGTTACCTCTTTTTCTTTAAGCGAAAAAAATGTGCCGTATTGACTATAAAATTATTCGCCCTTATAATAAAAATGTCTATTACAGTAGTTTATACTATAATGTTAAAAAAGTCAATAAGGAGGAAAAGATGAAAAAATTAGTTGTAATTACAGGAGCGAGTTCAGGTTTTGGTAAAGAACTTGCAAAAATGTTTAGCGCAGACGGATACCCTTTGCTATTACTTGCAAGGAGAGTGGAGCTTTTAGAGAAAATGGACTTGCCAAATACAATTTGTAAAAAAGTAGATGTAACAAAAAAAGATGAGTTTGAAGCAGCTGTTAGGTTTGCGGAAGATAAATTTGGAAAAACTGATTTAATTATTAATAATGCAGGCATAATGTTGCTAG
>CAYJDK010000191.1:0-4059 GCA_964368905.1 uncultured Bacteroides sp. | reverse complement strand
ATGCGCATGTTTCTACAACAGAAATTTATACGCATTTGCGTTCGGAACAATTAAAAAATGCTGCCGAAGCTTCCCCTTTTGCAAAAATTAAAATTAAAAATAGTGATGAGAACAAATAAAAAGAAGTGCTAAATAATAGCACTTCTTTTTTTACTAATTAAAACATATTAAATAATGTTATTAATTATATCATCCATAGAATAAAGGCCGGCTTTTTTATTTGCTAAAAAAATTGCTGCGTTTACTGCACCGCTTGCAAATACATTTCTAGACTCTGCAATGTGTGATATTGTTATTACTTCGTTTTGTCCGCAAAATAAAATATCATGGTCCCCTACTATGCTTCCGCCTCTTATTGCATGTAAACCAATTTCATTCTGCTCTCTTTTTTTGCGCTCGTTGTGCCTATCGTAAACATATTCATACTTAGTTTTTGCATTATCTTTTATTGCATCTGCTATCATTAATGCTGTTCCACTTGGTGCATCTATTTTATTATGGTGGTGTTTTTCAACTATTTCTATATCATAATCAATTCCAAGTAACTCGTTTGCTTTTTTTGCAAGCGCTGTTACTACGTTAATGCCTAAAGACATGTTTGCACTTTTAAAAACTGCAATTTTTTCAGATGCAGTTTTAATATGTGCTATTGTATTATCTGTAAGGCCTGTTGTGCATATTACGCATGGTAAGTTTTTTTCAATACAAGCATCCAACAATTCATCAACTACAACAGACGTTGAAAAGTCAATTAGAACGTCTGCACTTACATCGCATAAGCTTAAACTACTAAATGTTGGCACACATGTATCCTTGTTTTGCAAATCTATGCCGGCCACAACTTCGCAATCGTTTCTTTGCCCTATAATTTCTTGTAAAGCTTTACCCATTCGGCCGCTTATGCCATTTATTATAATTTTTGTCATTTTAATACTCCATTCTTTTAAATTAAAAAGAATTCTCTTTTATTGTTTTTAATCCCATCTTTTTAAAAAAGGCAAATAAAACATCATTATCATAATAATATAATTCTGCTATTCCCTTTTTAGCACAAAAAGACATCATTTTATCAGCATCATTTTCAAAAATAAATAAATCTCTGTAATCATTTAAATTTGTAGCAAGGTTTGCATTACTAAATGCACATAAAATATACACTTTTTCTTTATTGGCTACATGTAATTTGTATTTTTTTAAAACATTATTATATAACGGTTTATCATTAAATTCGTTAACAACTAACGCAATAGCGTTGTTTTTTTTGCAAATTTTAAAAAACCATAATCCACGTAAAATAAATATAATTTTTTTCATTTTAAAAGCTCCTTATCAATAGTAGCTTTTAATTTTTTTATTCCGTTTTCACGTATAATTTTAAGCTTGTTTAATATTTTGTAGTTATGCGTAACATGGCTTTTATATTCTTCATAACTCATGTTCAAAGTTGGTAGCTCGTTATAATTAATATAATGTAAATTCAATTTAACAAAATCTCCTATATGCTCACTTTTAAAAATTGGTATAATGCCAAATTGAATGTACTCTATTATTTTTGTTGGGGTTGCTACATTATTTACAGGATTATCATCTCTTAATGCAAAACCAAAATGGCAATTTGAGTATGTTTCAAACACTTTTTCTATTGGAACACTATCAATTAACAAGTTATTAGGCATTATAGCTTCACTGTTTTGATTATTAAAATCATTTATATCGTGCGTAAAAATAATAAAATTATATTTATCTTTGCATTTTTCAATTGTTTGTTTCATTAATGGAATATTTTGCCAAGCCATTGTATTGCCTGCATAAACAACATTGAAAGGTTCATTTGCCGGTTTATTATCAATTATATGTGTAATATTGCTGCTATCAGATGTAAAAACACTTGTGTTTATGGGATTTGGAAGTTTTGCTCCATACTTGTTTTCGTAATGTGTTATCATGGTATCACTTATTACCAAAGTACAGTCTGCATTATTTATAAGAAGCTCTTCTGCTTTTGTTGCATACTGCGCCTCTAAAAAATTTAACTGCATAATGTGTTCTTCAGGTAAAACACCATGCACATCCCATATTTTATAAATATTTTTTGCTTTAATTAATTTTTCAACTGCATTTCCAACTATATTTTCTTTACAACGTATTACACTGTGAATATAAAGCACTCTGCACAGTTTTGCTATTTTTAAAGCAATTTTCGCACTTAACTTATCGTGCGCAATTAAATTAATTACTAAATGCCTATTATCAACCAATGTGCTTTTAAGCACGTTTTCTTTGCCTTCAAAGTCTAAATGTATGCAACACAAATTATTAAAAACGTATTTATCTATTGCTAATACTCGTTGCATATATCCTTCTTTAGCATCGTAAGAATAAGGCGACAATACACAAAGTGTATTGTTGCCTTTTTTCTTATTATTTAATATAAATTGTTTTACAGTGTTAATAATTTGTGTTTGCATATATTCCCTTTTATACTTTAGCCAACAAGCCCTTTATTTTTTAATGATGCTAACAATGCGTTTTTCGCATCACTGCTTAATTCTCCTAGTGGAAGGCGACATTTTCCTGCAGCATATCCCATCATGTTTAATGCCTCTTTTACAGGTATTGGGTTAACATCACAGAATATTTTAGAAATTAAATCCATATATTCAAGTTGGATTTTAAGACTTTCTTTATTATTGCCATTAAAATAATGCTCACACATATCGTGTGTTTGTTTTGGCGCAATATTTGCAAGTACAGAAATTACACCATAAGAACCAAGTGACAATAGTGGTAAAATTTGATCATCATTACCGGAATAAATTGCTAAATCATCACCACAAAGTGCTTTAGTTTGTGCAATATCTGTAAAATTACCGCTTGCTTCTTTTGTAGCAACAATTAATTCGTTTTTTGAAAGCTCTTTATACGTTTGTGGTTTAATAGTCATGCCTGTGCGAGAAGGTACATTATACAAAATACTTGGGATACCGGCAGCTTCTACTATTTTATTGTAATGAGTAATTAAACCCGTTTGATTAGTTTTATTATAATAAGGTGTTACAAGTAAAAGAGCATCTGCTCCACGTTTTACGGCTTCGCAAGATAAATTAATTGCATGGCGTGTATCATTACCACCTGTACCGGCAATAACAGGAACCCTTTTGTTAACAGTTTTAACTGTAAATTCAATTACATCAAGGTGTTCATCATCGTCCATGCCGGACGCTTCACCGGTAGTACCGCAAGCAATAATTGCATCAGTAGAGTTAGAAATTTGAAATTCAATTAATTCTTTTAATGTAGGATAATTAATACTTCCGTCGTCATTCATAGGTGTAACAATTGCAACGCCTGAGCCTTTAAATATACATTTTTTCATAGTAAAAACTCCATTCTGCCACAAAAAATAAATGATAATGTTACTGTCTTGCGGCAATACAGCAACTATATTAAATATAAATATTAATCAAAATACCCTTTTGCAGCTAATAGTTCGGCCAATAAAACAGCCCCGCCTGCTGCACCACGCAACGTGTTATGTGATAAGCACACAAACTTATAATCATACTGGCTGTCTTCACGAAGCCTGCCTATTGATACAGCCATGCCGTTTTCTATGTTTCTGTCAAGTTTTGATTGTGGCCTGTTTTCTTCTTCAAAATAATGTAAAAACTTTTTAGGTGCACTTGGCAAACTTAATTTTTGTGCTGCACCTTCATAACTATTCCATATTGTTAGTATCTCTTCTTTAGTGGGCTTTTTATCAAAACTTACAAACACGGCAGCCATATGTCCGTCTGTACAAGCAACACGGAAACATTGTGCTGTTATTTCAGGGCTCGACGCGTTAACTATCTCGTCACCTTTAACAGTTCCCCACAATTTTAGTGGTTCTTGTTCGCTTTTTTCTT
Organism: uncultured Bacteroides sp.; assembly: GCA_964368905.1. Lineage (GTDB taxonomy): Bacteria > Bacillota > Clostridia > Oscillospirales > Ruminococcaceae > Ruthenibacterium. The sequence goes on along the minus strand of CAYJDK010000191.1, from coordinate 151 downwards.
CTTCGCCACCAATAAATGGTATGCAGTTGTCTACCATTTCTGGCCATGTTTCAAAAGTTTTGCCCGCACCGGAAATTGCTTGATATGTGCAAACAAGGCTTTTTGTAACGCCATAATCTTTAATTAGCGGATGAAGCGCAGGAACGTAACT
>CAYJDK010000190.1:3536-4082 GCA_964368905.1 uncultured Bacteroides sp. | reverse complement strand
ATGTTGAGAGCAATGATTTAAATGATTTAAAAGAAAAATTATATAATAATTAAGGAGAACATAAATGGGTAAAAGAAAAGAGTTTGGCAAAGAAGGCCTAAACAATTTAATAGAAAAAAGTAATGATGCGTTTGACAAAGGCGAAGAAATGAATTTTCAGGCAAATGAAATTAACAAAATACTTGATACAATTAATGTTCAAGACGATGACGACATTGCTGCCATAAACGAAACCGAAAAAAATTATTCTTCAAATTTTAATGAATCTTTTGCCGAACAAGTAAGCGAAAAAGGTGTTGAAGTTAATTTAGATGCTGACATTGTTACAAATGAAATGAGCAGTGATTTGCAAGGTGTAAAAGCCGGTATTTCCGGTTTAGAAAAGGCAAGTAGCGTTTCGGATATTGGCACGCAATCGGCAGAACACGGTAAAAGCAAATTAGAATCCAGCTCAACTGAATACGAGAACATTATTGAAAAAACACACTCTGTAACAGAAAACACAAATGAAAAAATCACGATCGACATTGTCGGTAAAATCAGCAC
>CAYJDK010000190.1:2283-3526 GCA_964368905.1 uncultured Bacteroides sp. | reverse complement strand
AATCCCCGCAAGACATGGCAAAAGGCTTGGATAGTATTTTTGAATAATCTCAACTTTAGGAGAGCTGTTTATGGGAAAAACCATTAAGGAAATGAGCGAAAACGCACACAGGCTAATTGAAAAAAGCGAACACACAAACAGCAGAATTGATGCCCAAAAGAAAATTGTATCTGCAGCGGCAAGCAGGGTTGCCCAGGCACGAAAAAAATTAAACCAAGCCGGGCAAGTAGGTACAAACGGGCAGTATGCCGGCAATGTTGAAAGTGCAACAGCCGAATTAAACGTTGCGAAAAATCAGTTAGCCGCAAGCGCACGCGCCCTAAAAGCCGAACAAGCAGATTTAAAAATACTTAAAGAGAAAAAACAAATTAGTGTAACTGAAATAGAACAGCGAAACAAAATTGTAAAACAAAATTTTTTAAAGGTTCAACAATTAGAAAGTAATGCTTTTGCGCAAAATTCTGAAATTTTAGCTAAAGACATTGCAAATAGGCACAACATGGCAGAAGATGCCCGAGTATCACTGCTTAAAAGCATGGGAATAGATACTACTGCTGAATACTTAAACGCAAATGGAAAAGATTATTTTAACTATGATTTTGGCGGCATGGGAGTTACAAGTTTAGAGATAAATAATTTTACAGGCAATAATAATAACCCGTTTGCTTTAAATTTAAACTCAAAAACCGATAATACATTAAATGCAAATGAAATGTATAACCAAATAGTAAACAATAATAACTTAACTACTGCCCAAAAAATAGCGGCACTTAACAGTTTAAAACAGCATATAAACTCTCAAACACAGTTGCAGGCATTGCCACAAGATGAAGACTACACCAGAGTTTTAAGAAAAAAAACTGACAAGCTTTATGAAGAAGGTATTGTTTACATAGACAATATTATAGAGATGTACCGTAACAATTTAATAGACAAAGGCGCAAAAAACACGAACGAAATGCAAGTTGAGTTAACCTTAATAAAAAACAATTTATTAAACGTACTTAAAAGCGACATACAAAACAATGAATATAATTTATATAATTTAGAAAATCCGGATTTTGATGAATTGGTAAACAAAATTAATAATCGTAACACCACAACTCTCTTTGAAGGTAAACTCGACAACAGCGCACGCCAAATAATTAGGCAACATGTTATTGAGGGCATAATTACACAAAAAGAAGTTCGTGAATATGGGAAAAACGTGCGCAAGGTTTTTGATAAAATAAGCGAAGAGCGC
>CAYJDK010000190.1:1909-2273 GCA_964368905.1 uncultured Bacteroides sp. | reverse complement strand
TTCAAATAGAAAAAAGCCGACTTGTAGATGAAATAAGAAATGCACTAACTTCACAAGAAAAAGTGCTTGTAAATAAAAAACTGGAAGTATTAAGCCAGCGTGAAAATTTATATTATGAAAATTATTCATTTGAAAACATAATGCTTAATACATTAAAAGAATTTAGAGATTTAGGCCCTATAAACGAAGATTCAAAGCAAGAATATAAAAACGAAAGCAATTCTTTCTTTGCTTATAAAGCAATTGATGCGCTAAACAATGTGCGAAATTTTTTACCTACAGAATGGGTAGAAAAAAGCAATACAAGGCCAATTCTTGCAAAGCGTTCTTTAGACCGCGGTTATTTTTTAAACCTTAGTGATTA
>CAYJDK010000190.1:0-1873 GCA_964368905.1 uncultured Bacteroides sp. | reverse complement strand
TGAAATGGGACATCGACTTGAAAGTATGTACCCCGAAATTTTAAAGCTGGAAAAACAATTTTACGATATGCGAACAGACAACGAGCCGCTTGAGCATATTGGGCATGGATATGGCGCGAGTGAAAAAACCCGCTTTGATAGATTTGTTAATGCATATATGGGCAAAGATTATGGTGGAATTGGTTATGAAATACTAAGTATGGGGCTTGAATCAATGTATTGCGGAACAAACAACTTAAACAATGATACAGAATATAAAGATTTTATTTTTGGTATTTTAACAATGATTTAAAAGGGAGGCAAAAATGTTTAGTATTACAGGCATAATTAAAGGTAAAAAAGAAACAATTGCGTATGAATGGAAAAACGGTGTTGGCAATATTAGCGGTGATGTAAGCATTATGTTTTTAATGCAATATGAACTTGCACTTAAAAGCCTTGTTGGGCCTGTTGGGCAGTATGTTGAAAGAAACTTAAACGACCCTCTTGCCACTCTTTTTATGATAAAAAATTGTTTTGAAGAAATAACAGAACATGAAGGTAATTTGCCTGTTGCAAAACCAATACCAGACGGTGCAATTTGTTAAAAAATATATTTAAGGAGTTAAATTATGTTTTCAGAAACCTCTCATAAAATCGGCAACAGATATCATGGTACAGTGCTAAATATACTTGGCGATGGCAGTATAGCAGTAGAGCTATTAACGGGTGAAGTTGGTTGCATTAAAGGCAGTAATACACAAAACCATAAATTTGAAGTGTCAGACAAAATTTTTGTTGAGCTTGTTGAAGTTGATTACAACAATAATTTATATTTTTCTTTTTTAAATAAATCAAATTATGAAACAAATGATTCCGGCGTTGTTGAAAGCACTTTTGGAAAGTGGAATAATATGCAAGTTGGCCATAATATGCCAATGGTTTTGTTTCATGAACTTAATAATTTTTGTAATGACTATTTAAAAGAACTTAATTTAACACACACCGAGCATAATAATAAAGTTGCCGCTAACTTAGAAACTTTTAATGCTATTTCCCTTTCAGTGCAAGAAGAATGCAAAAGCGAAATCAGAACACATGAATCTGAGTGTTTCGTTAATTGTGATAATGATAAAAAAAGAATATCTGTTGCAGATGACCTTCATAAAGAATACGATTCAAAAATTAAAACAATAAACCGCTCTTATTACAAAGTTTCAGATAAATTGATGAAAGGCATTTCAGGCTCTTTAAATACATATTTAACAACGGTGTTTGCACGTGATTACCAAAACGTTAAAAATGCTATTAATAAAAAAATAGATGCACATAATTTAATTAAAGATATAAAAATAAATGAATCTATGCGAAATGCGCAAGAAAAAACCAACACTGCTCGTTCGTCTCAGATAAATAACGATTCTCAAGTTGAAATAAGCAGAAAAAACAGCATTAATAAAATTATAAACAATAAACAAAACGAGCTTAATAATGGTATAACAAGAGAAATGCTTCGCCGTTATACGCAAAGTGTAAAAGCATCAAAGCTTAATGTTCAAAATTTTGAATGTGCTGTTCAAGTGCCGGAATTTATACATTTTGGCAACTTGATTTTTGAAATACCAAACAAAAATAATAACGAACAATTGTTCAAACTGTTAAGGTGCAAACATCAGATGTTGGCAATGATGAATTTGAAAAATATGTTATACGTTTGCCGTATTGCCAAAGAGTATCTGATGGTATATCTCTTTTAATGCGGTACAGCCATGAACGCATTAATGCACAAAGCAAAATGCAACCTTTGCTTTTAAAGCTATTTATGTACTTCCCTGCCGGCAAACTTGAGGCAACTTTAATAGACCCACTTGAGCTTGGCGCAAGTTTTCCCGAT
>CAYJDK010000189.1:2606-4104 GCA_964368905.1 uncultured Bacteroides sp. | reverse complement strand
CCTGAAAGCGAAGCTGCATTTATTGCTTTTCACATTTTAAATTCTAATGGCAGTGATACGTTGGTTGCAAGGGACAATTTTGAAATTATTGAGGCAATAATGAATATAATTAAAAAGCAATTTAATTTTGAAATTGATAATAACAGCGAACTTTTAATGCGGTTTATGACACATTTAAGATTTCTTGCATACCGGATATATGAGGCAAAAAACGGAAAGTATGCCAAAGAAGCCGAGAATGTTTTTTTAAGCAATGTGCTGAAAGTAGCTGTTGAGGAAAAAGAATGCGTGGAGAAAATAACGCAATTAATAAGCAGAAAATATGACTATAAGCTAAGCAAAAACGAAAAATGTTATTTAATAATCCACATATGTAGCATACGCAATAAGGCACATGACATAATTGAGGAAAGTAAGGATTGAATATTATGCACACTAATGAAAATGTTTATTTAAATGAAATTTGCGCAACACAAGATGGTATCATCGTCCCTATCGAAGAAGTGCCCGACGACGTAATAAGCACAAAAATTTTAGGCGATGGGGTAGCCGTGTTACCAACAAACAACAACATTTTGTCGCCTGTTGACGGAGTAATCGTAAATATAGCCGAATCAAAACACGCTTTTTGTATACAAACAAGTTTAGGCCTTGACCTTCTGGTCCATATAGGAGTAGATACAGTAGAACTTAACGGAAAAGGTTTTGAGGTTTTTGTAAGCGAGAATGACACTGTGAAAAAAGGTGACATTATTTGCAAGGTGGATTTAGATTTGTTGAAAAAAAACAATTTGAGCACACACACAGCAATAATTATTACTAACCATAATGACTTTGCATGGCAAATAACCGCAGATGAAAAAATTAATGCAGGGCAAACAATAATTACATATGAAAAAAACAGAGGTGCTTAAAATGAAAACTATGCAATTTGTAATTTCTGATGAACTGGGAATTCACGCCAGACCTGCAGGGCTTTTGAGCAAGCTAGCTTCAACATACAATTCAGACATACAAGTATCAGCGAATGGTAAAAATGCAGACTCCGCTAGGATTTTTTCGCTCATGTCACTTGCTGTAAAAAAAGGTGACAGTGTAACCGTAACGGCAAGTGGAGACGATGAAGAAAGTGCGATAAATGCCATAAGTGATTTCTTTAAAAATAATTTATAAACGTCTATAAATTCGGGGATGGTTTGTTTGCAATTAAATTTATGACGTGAGGCAAGGATGCCACACACGCCGATTTATATTAACTAGCATTGATATAAATTAAACACATCTCAAAATCAGTGACAATTATTTGCTGTGCATTTTACAAGTGAAAGGAAACTCTGTCATGGTTGTTTTAAACGGTTTGGGGGTCTCGAAAGGAATAGCTATAGGTACACTGACTTTCTTTAATGAAAATAATCCTGTTGTTGAAAAACAGGCCATAATAAATATTGATAGCGAAATTGAACAATTTGAGCTTTGCAGAAAAAAGGCTATTTCACAA
>CAYJDK010000189.1:0-2554 GCA_964368905.1 uncultured Bacteroides sp. | reverse complement strand
TAATGCGTTGTTGTTTGAAATACACCAAATGATGCTTGAAGATTTAGACTATCGCGACTCAATTATTGCGTACATAAAAGACAATATGGTTTGCTCGGCATACGCTGTAAACGAAGTAGCAAAGCAATTTGCGCAGATTTTCAGTGAAATGGACGATGAATACATGAGAGCGAGAGCTGTTGATGTTAAAGATGTTTCGCAGCGAGTTATAGCAATACTTCTTTGTTTGCCCACAGATAAATGCACACTCGATAGACCACGTATTTTAGCAAAAGACGACTTTACACCAAGTGAAACAGCAAATTTTGAAAAGGATAAAGTTTTAGGGCTTATAACATCAGGTGGAAGCAAGAACTCTCACACTGCAATATTTGCGCGCACGCTTGCAATACCCTCCGTTATAAACCTTGGTGAAAGTTTAAAAAAAGAATATGACAATGAAATAGTAATTTTAGACGGCGAGACAGGTGAAGTAATAATTGCGCCCGACGAACACGTGTTGAAAGAAAAAGAAGCCCGAAAAAGTGAATTAGAACAGGAGCAAAATGCACTAAAATTATTTGTGGGCAAAAAAACAGTGACAAAAGCGGGCAGGGAAATTAAGCTTTATGCCAATATTGGTTCAACTGCAGACGTTAAAGCTGTGTTAGAAAACGATGCAGAAGGCATAGGCTTATTCAGGAGTGAATTTTTGTTCTTGGAAAGCAGCAATTACCCCGATGAAGACATCCAGTTTAATGCTTACAAACAAGTTGCACAACAAATGGGCAAGAAACCTGTAATTATAAGAACACTTGACATAGGTGCAGATAAACAAGTAGATTACTTCGATTTGCCAAAGGAGCAAAATCCAGCCTTAGGTTTCAGAGCAATACGAATTTGCTTAAAAGAGAAAGATGTGTTCAAAACGCAATTACGTGCACTTTATAGGGCGTCCGTGTTTGGGAACATACATATTATGCTACCTATGATCAACTCTTTAGAAGAAATTTTGAGTGCGAAAAATGTAATAGACGAAGTTAAGGAAGAACTTAGTAATGAAAACTTGAGTTACAGCGCTGATGTTTCTTTAGGAATAATGGTTGAAACACCGGCAGCAGCTATTATAAGTGATGTTTTGGCAAAAGAAGTTGACTTTTTCAGCATAGGCACAAACGACCTTATACAATATACGCTCGCTGTTGATAGGCAAAACGAAAATGTATCCGAATTTTGCAACATGCACCATGACGCAGTTTTAAGACTTATTGAATTAACCGCACAAAATGCCCACGCAAATGGCATTTGGGTGGGCATTTGTGGTGAACTTGGTGCAGATTTAGAGCTTTATGGATTTTATAGTGAAATAGGGATTGACGAATTATCTGTTGTTCCCTCGCGTGTTTTAGAATGTCGTAAGAAACTAAGCGAGATTTGAACTATTCATTTTTGCAACATTCTCCAAAGTGTGGCACGGCTTATACCAAGGCGTTTTGCAGTGGCTATGTGATGCCCTTTTTCTAGCTCTAAAACTTTTTGAGCTATTTGTAAATTAATACTTTCCAATGTTTGTGTTAAATCAATTTCCTCTGAGGCGTATGTTGGTGCAACTTTAACGTATTGCTTTTTTAGCACAGTATTTACTGCTGCGGTTTGTATGTAATTAGAAGGTGTAAGCTCTACAAGTTCTTGCATAACTCTTCGCAGTTGTATATAATTTTCAGGCCAATTATAATTTTGCAAGCGTTCAAGTGCTTTCGGTTCAATGCCGTAAATTTCTTTTGCAAGTTCCATGTTAAAATCTGAAATGTATAAGCTCACTATATTAGAAATTTCATTTTTGTTTTCTCGCAACGGCGACAATGATGTTTCCATGCAATTAAGCGTGTTGCACATTTCCCTTAAGCCCTTATGGCTATCTTCATCATCTGTAATACCACTTGTGAAAATTAATTTGTTTCGTTTGTGCAAATTTGTGTCGGTTATAAGTGTAATTATTTCACAAAGGTTGGCTTCGCTTAATTTTTCTATACTTTGAAAGCATATAGTTCTATTGTTGTCACACAAGGGAGAGTTAATGTTTTCTGTTAAAAACACCCAACCTTTAGCGGTAACTGTTTCACAGTTAACTAAAACAAAAGTATTATTGCTTCGCCTGCTTTTACTGTAAAGCCAAAATGCAAATTGTTTTTTACCTGTTCCATATTCGCCGTATATTATAAGCGGTCTGTTTGAAGCTATGTAGTTTTGCAATAAAATATCGCTATCATCGGCAAAATGTGTAACGCTATAAAAATTGCTGTAACATTTATTTAGTGCTTCTTCCTTATTATAAAATTGTATACCGTTTTTTGTTGCAGAAATATTCGTTTTTTGGCAAGTGACATAAAACATAAAGTATTGTTTTGCTTTTATTGTTGTTTGTATACACTTTACACATAAAAGGCTACCATTTTCTTCAAAGGTAAAATTAACTTTTTGCACCTCGCGTTGCAAAAGGTTAATTTGTTTTTTTATGTTTTCCAAAAACTGCTCAGAAAAAAGCTTACCGTTTGACTTATAGACAATTTTCTCA
>CAYJDK010000188.1:0-4107 GCA_964368905.1 uncultured Bacteroides sp. | reverse complement strand
TTCGCCTTTTAGTGTTTGCGAATGTTCAAAAAAGTCATCGTTGCGTTCTAAGAAATCGCCAATTTCCTTAACACCTTGGGCTAATAGTTTTTCTTTTCCGTTTTGGTCTATCATGCCACCCCAAAGCAAAGGCAACCAGCCAAATTCGTTAAAAGAAAAATAACTTTCCATTTTAACACCATGAGCAATAACTTCCATGTTGTAACGCACAATATCATCTTTATTTGTGTTCCTGTCCGGGCCTTGAGACCAACCGCCAATAGGGCCGCTCTCTTGTTCTAAAAGCCACATGTCTTTTTTTAGTGGCAAACAAACACTGCGCATATGGTCCATAAACATAGAAGAAAACTCAGGTTTTGAATCAAGTTTATCACCGCTACCGGGATATAAATCGTAACCTAAAACATCAACAACTTTTGCAAGTTCAAATTGGTCAATTGCATTTAAAACACCAAGTTTATCTTGGCTCTTTAAGCAAAATGTATTTATAGCCGTAACTTTATCAGGTGTAATTTCTTTTAATAAATCATTTTGCCATTTAATAAAGTTTGTAACAACATCCATCATAAAAAGCCTGTAATCAAGCCAAATTGATATGCTGCTCCAAGACGTTGGTTTTGAACGTGATGGCACTACTTGAGAAAAATCAGATAACCGCCTGTTATCGGTAATCCACTGATAATCTGCATTAAGTTTTTTAATGTCGCCATATTTGTCTTTAGTCCACTGTTTAAAACCTTCTATACAATGCTCACAATAGCAGTATCTTCTAAGCTCATTACCGGATAATGGCATAAATGGATAACCTATTTCGTTGTGAATTTGGTACCCGTAAAGTGCAGGATGCTCTTTATACCTATTAGCAATTACTTTAATATATTTTGTTAGGTAATTTACATATGTAGGGTTATTAAAACATATTTTTGGGTAAGAAGCAAGTTCAGGGTACTTGTGGCCAAGCTCATCAACTATTCCAATTTCCGGGTCATGGTTTTTAAGCCAATAAGGAGGGCAAGCGCTACCTGTGCCAAGTATTACTTTTTTGTTGTGCTTTGTACATAGGTCCATAAAATTATCAAGGTTTTCAAAATCAAATTTGCCTTCTTCGTATTCAATAAGGTCCCAAGATGTTAACATTTCTGCAGTTCTAATAATGTTCATATTATAGCTGTCCATGTATGTTAAATCTCTTTTAACCTCGTCTTCGGTTTGAAGCGCAGGATAATAAGCTGTGCCGTATAAAAAATTTTTCATTATATCCCCCGTAAAAATAAAATGTTTTGATTTAAGCAACCATACCTAATAATTTAGCAAACGGATTTAGTATTAAAGTCCACATAGAGCAACCGTTACCACCAAATTGTTGTAAGAAAGAGCCGCATGTGTTTGCAAGTAAAGGCGCTGCAAATATTATTAAAACCATCATTAATATGCCGCCAATTACGCCCCAAAGGCCTGCAGCCAAAGCACCACCATGTTTATTTGCAAATATAGCACCCGGCGCAACATCAAAGTAACATGCAACAGTTGCGGGTACAAGGGCAAATGATAAAAAGCCTATGCCGTTAATTGTAAACATAACTACTAAACTTGTTGCAAGGCTAACTACAAAACCTAGCATTAAAGAGTTAGGCCCGTAACCAAAAATCATAGGAACATCTAGGCCGGGAACAGCACCGGGAACAAGTTTTTTTGCTATTCCTTGGAAAGCAGGAACAATTTCTGTCATCATCATACGTGCGCCTGAAAGAAGTATTGTCATACCGGCAGAAAAACTCATGCCCTGTGTAAGTATGCCGGATACAACATCGGCACCATAAGCTTGTGTGCGTATTTCAGGTGTAACTACAAATGCCATAACAATGTTAACAAGAATAATTACAAAGCCGGAAACTAGGATAGTGTCACGGAAAAAGTCTAAAGAAGCAGAAAATTTAACTTCTTCAAGGCTTTTAATATCTTTTTTAAATTTTTTAACAAGTTTACCTGTTGCTGCACCTAAAATACAAAAAATTGTTGATGAATGGGCTACTGTAAAACCACCTGTACCGTTAAGTTCTTTAACCTCTTTAGTAAGAAGATGTGGAAAAACAGAAACAGAAATTGCATAAGCAACAGAACCAAATGCAATTAAAGTAAAGCCTTCCAGCCCGGCTTCTTTGCCAAGGCCAACCCAAAGCATGGGGTAATAAATTAAAATAACTGCCGTTAAACAAATAGATTTTAACGGTGTGAATTTTGCAATTAAAACATTAAGTAAAAAACCAAAAGCCATAACCATGCCTATTTCGTAACCAAATTCTCCTAAGAAAACACCAAAATCTCCAAGAGTAGTTGAGGCTTCTGCAACAGAAAGCGAGGATACAGCAGTTGATAATGGTGTAAGTGAAGCCGACAACATGTTAGAACCTGTTGTTAAAACAATTACACCAATCATTGTTTTTAAAGTACCTTTTATAATATCGCTAAATGATTTTTTTTGCAGAATTAAACCAATACAAGCAACAACTGCAATAAAAATTGAGGTATTTGATAAAAACGAAGTAATAACCGATAAAATTTCCATTTTACAATCTCCTTTATATTAAATTTAGCGCATAATAGGGTATAGGGCTGTTAAATTATTGCATAATTCCTTTGCTTTTAAGAACTTCTTCAATTGCAGGAATTGCTTTTTCTTTTAATACGTCCATATTTAAAAAGTCATCAATTACAATTACAGGGCAATTTACGCTTGACTCAATTGTGCTTGCCAATGCAGTTGAAGTAAAAACCAAATCCTTGTCAGGGCCACCGGCGCTTGTAACGTCACATGCCTCAGATTCATAATGTTTTGAGTATGCTGAAAGCGCTTCGTCTAATTGCATTTTTAGCACTAAACTGCTACCTACACCAAACCCACAAACAGTTACTATTTTAATTTTACTCATGTGCGCACCTCCTTTCTAATACATTTAGCTATTTATATTTTAGCTATAAACAGCAAAATTAATATATAAAATGTATATTTTATACTAATTTTTTAAAGGAATTATATTTTTTTTAACTGTTTTGCTATATTTGTAAAAAGTATACTGCTTATTTAGCTGTTTTAACAGTCCAATTATTGTTTTGGGCTATTACATTAATTGAATATATTATTTTTTAAAAATTGTTTATTAAATATTAAAGCATTAATGATATTTTAAGATATAATAAAGTGAAATTTTAGATTTCAAAGCGGGTCTGCACAACTTTTTCAAGTATAGCAACACCAATATCCAGTGCATGCTTATCAAAATTCATATCAATGCTGTGTAAGCCCGGGCTTAAATTTGCACCAATACCAATGTAACAAGTTTTAATTGCAGCCATTTTTGTAAAGAAGTGAAAATCTTCGCCTCCTGATGTTGTGCATTCTCCTAAAGAACTGCCTAATACAGACTCAACTGCATTTTTACAAAGAAGTTTTACGCTTTCGTCATATTCGGCTGCAATAAGGCCGTCTACTGTAAAATCTTGTATTGAACCACCATACATTTTTGCAGCATTTTCACTTAAATGCTTAACATTATCTTGTAGGTGTTTCATTGTAGCATTATCCTGAGCGCGTAAATCTAACGTTATTCTAACATCGTTAGGTAAAGAGTTAACGGCATTGCCTATAGATTGAATTTGTGTAGCTTTTACACTATGTGGCACAGCAGGATTTGCATAAAGGGCATTTATGCCGTTAATTATTGCGCATGCAATGTTTATAGCGTTAACTCCAAGGTGGGGCCGCGCACTGTGAGAAGTTGTTCCTGTTACTTTAATTTTAATTGAACACGCAGCACTGTGGCCTAAAGCATGTATTGCAGTGCCTAAGCTTGCCTCTGCTATTGGGCGCAAGTGTATGCCCACAAGTTCGTCAATAAAGCTAAAATCAAAACTATTTAACAGTTGCACAGCACCAAATAATTCCTCGGCTTGCTGAAAAATAATAACAAACTTACCCTTAGTAATGCCCTTTTGTGCAACACTTTTTGCAACAGAAAGAACCATTGCACAATTTGCGTCGTGCCCACATGCGTGAATTGCTTTTTGCTCGCCATTTACCATAAAAGGTAGTGCATCCATGTCGGCTCG
>CAYJDK010000187.1:0-4113 GCA_964368905.1 uncultured Bacteroides sp. | reverse complement strand
TATACTGGCTATGATTGCACTGCAATACCCTCCGAGAGAATATTTTTAGGCACAGCAAAAAAAGCACCTAAGATGGACGACAATGTAACCCTTGAAACCATGAACGATTTTTATTTTACACTTATGGAAAAGGGCTATGCCCTTGTATGCTCAGGCGGGCTTGGCACAAGCAGAAGTGATGGTTATGTGCAAACAGGCTCACACAATGAAATAAGTGCTTTTGCGTCTGTAATAGATTGGCTAAACAACAGGTGCACAGCATTTACAAATAAAAAAGACTGCATTAAAATAACGGCAGATTGGTGCACCGGCAACGTTGCTATGACAGGAAAAAGCTATGTTGGCACAACGTGTATTGGCGTTGCTGCAACGGGAATACAGGGTTTAAAAACAATTATACCGGAAGCGGCAATATCTAATTTTTACGATTATTACAGACAAAATGGGCTATGTGTTCCTGCTCTAGAGTACCAGGGCGATGAAATAGATGTTTTGTCGCACTATTGCTACTCTAAGCGCAAAGAAGAGCCGGATTGTGAACATTTTTTTAGTAGCACTAACGAAAATATGTCTATTCCTATGGACAGAGATAGCGGTAATTATAACAAGTTTTGGGACGAGAGAAATTATTTAAAAAATGCCCAAAACATTAATATACCTGTTTTACTTGTACACGGCTTAAACGATTGGAATGTAAAAACAAACCAATGTTTACCGCTTTATAAAAAACTATCTCAGCAAGGCAATGTTTGTAAAATTATTTTGCATCAAGGCGAGCACATTAAAATTAACATGCTTAAAAGTATAAACTATAACGATATTTTTATTGATTGGATTGATTATTGGTTAAAAGGCAAACAAAACAATATATGCGAAAGCCTTGACAATGTTTGTGTACAAAGCAATTTAAACCCACAAGAGTGGGTTAAAACACCTTGCTGGCCGCATGAAAGAGCAAAAACAACACAATTTTATTTCAACGGCAACGAGCTTAGCACTACCGCTAATAAAAACAATGCCAAAACGGCTACATTTATAAATGATTTGCAAGCACTTGGATATGATTACGAGAAAGACACCCAAGCCGAGTGGCTGGACGGCTTAATTAAAGATAGTATTATGCCACAAAGCAAAAACTGTGTTGCGGCTTATGGAAACCCGTTAAAAGATACCATACGCATTGCAGGAGAAGTAAGCATTAGTTTTAGCTGCACCATAAATAAGCCAACAGGTATTTTAAGTTTTATGCTTGTAGATTACGGTAAAGATAAACGGATAAATTATAAATTTGATGATAAAAAAGACACTAAATTTGAAATGCAAAACAACAACAGCATGTATCGTGTAATTACACGCGGCCATTTAAATGCACAAAATCGTTCAAGTTTATATAATAAGCAAGAACTAACACCAAACAAAAGCTACACATATAATATTGAATGCACCCCAACTGATTATTTTGTAAAAAAAGGCAACAAGCTTGGTGTAATAATATATTCTGCCGATGCTATGCAAACACTTAGGCCAAAAAGTAACACAAGTTTTACGCTAGATTTAAATAGCATTAAGGTAAACATTACGTATTAGCTTGCCAAATTTTTAAATTAGCTAAGGTAAATATATTTTAAACTAAACAAAAAACACATCATTACAATATGATGTGTTTTTTTGTTATCTTTTAATTAATTGTAAGTATCAATTATTAATAGTGCCCTTTCAATTGTATGCATCCAGTATAATTCATCAAAATATTCCTCGTTGTATATTGTTGTGGCGGTATACCTTAGCTTACCGCTTTCCTCAATAAATGTAAATATGCCATTACAATTAGATAAATTATCAGCCGCCACTTTTGAATACATTGTTTTTATAAAAAGTTCTTCTTGCGTCATATTTGCTTTTGCTAATTCATTGCTTAAGTCAACATTATTATATTTTACCGGTATATAATAAATATCTAAAGCGCAAATACCTTTGTGTTTTTTTATTTCAAATTCAAGTTCTAATATTTTATTAGATGTTTTAATTTCAGTAGTAACCTTAACGCCTTCTTTAGTGTTTGTCTTTTCAAAATTACCGTACTTTGCCTTTAATGCGCTCATAAAGTTATTTGCGTTATTTTCTGCAATAGCGTTATTGTCAATCTTTTCATTTACATCATCACTATTTTGCACGTTTTCATGTAATAATTTGCTTAATCCCTCAACTGAATAATTTGCACTGCATAAATAATCAACTATATTTTCTAAAATAACAATTTGCTTTGTAAACATATTTAAAAACAAACGCAAGCTTTCTTGTGCAATATACCTGTTAGCTAGTTCAATATTATAAAACAGCTCCAGTTCTCCATAATCGTCCATATTAATACCGGCAGGCATTATAAACCCCAAGCTTCCATCCAAACATGCTAAGTTTATCATATTGAGTGCAACATTTATTTCGTGCTCTTTTAAATTAAAAATGGCTTTGTTCTTTTCAAAATAGTGTAGCGCTAATATTTCTAAACGTGGCAATGCGCCTATTGCCAGCTGTGAATCACCTTTAATTTCGTGTGTTTTACTTTTGAACTCAATTGTATATGAATCAATGTCGTCTATTTCAAACTCGTAATTATTATAATGCAAAATATACTCTGCCATATGTACTAAAAATATCTCATTAATTCTCATTTGATAATTTGATGAATCAATATCATACGGTAAAAACCACATGCTATGGTTAATTAAAGAACTTTTACCAACCTCAATTAATATTTGCATAGTATTAAAGCTTATCTCTTTTTGAAATAAAGGCATCTCGCATCTAACAGTTAAAAATCCGGTAGAGGGGTTAATATAGTATCTTGCATTAGTTAAATACTTGTTTAAAAGGTTTAATGTAACAGCAACTTTTTTTACTTGCTGTTTTGTATATGAATAGCTTTTACTTATCACTTCTGTAAAAATAGACGATCTATCGTTAATATCCATATAAAATCTTATTTCATAGTCTCTGTGTGGGTTATTTAAATAAAAATTATATCCAACTTCATCATAAATTGATACACTATTGCGAGCAGCGGCAATTTTGTCCTCGCCTTTACTTTCGCAATAATCAAAAAATAATTTGAAACAATTTTTTGCTATTTCTTCTCTTAGCTCGATTTTTTCTTTTAAAGCCAAATTCTCTATATTACTGCTTTCGGGCACGTTATACATGTCTTCTATTTCTAAGTTATTATTATAAACGCTATTCATAAAAATATCAGCTTGTGGTAAATTGCCATGCAATCCTTCAATTTGATTTTTACATGTTATAACAAACTCTAAAATATCTTCTATCATCGTATTAAATTCTTCTTCTATAACGTCGGATATTCCTAATAAGCAAAAAAATCTATATTCAAGGCGCCTTTTAGAGCAATTTAAATATACATAACCGGGGCACTTGGTTGACAAAAATGTGCTATTTAAAATAAACGCATATTGCGCCACTTTATCAAACTCGTGCACAGGTATAATATCGCTAATATCGGCCGTTACCTCAAAAGTGCTGCCAAGTTTACCAAAGTAAAAACTTATAGTTCCCAATTTGCATGTAAAAAAGTGTTTATAAGAATAAACATTCCAAATTTCTAAGCCTAAAGACGCAAATCGTTTCTTTATTATGCTTTGATTATGCTCTTCATTAGGTATATTAATTGTGAATTTATTGCTGTCATAAACATAAGAATAATTATAATCATTTAATAACTTTTCAAGCAATAAAGCACTTTGCTGTAAGTATTCCTGCATAAAAAACACTCCTAAAGGTTATTTAAATAACACGAAGTTACAAACTAACAAATAAACGTATCAAGGACAAATAAACTTAAAAGACAACCTTTAATACTACAAACTTCGTTTATAACATAAAATAAACAATCCCTCGTAAGGGCAATATTATAGCGTGGCAGCGAAGTGCCCACATGTTAATTTAAATTGTGCGCACTTCACATAGCATAAATGCATCCAATACACCTATAATAACACGATAAAGGCACAAAGTAAACAAAACAAAAAAGCGCCCCAAGAAAGGGCGCAAAAAGAGCCGGCATCTACCTATTTTCACAGGACGTCACCATCCAACTAT
>CAYJDK010000186.1:0-4122 GCA_964368905.1 uncultured Bacteroides sp. | reverse complement strand
TGGTTTTGGAAGTGAGTATGCCGCAATTGCAGATATGTCAAAAATTGGTGCAATAAGCGGAAAAGGCTTAACACTTAATGCAAAGTACGGCAATGAGGGCACAAGATTGTTTGAAACACCGGCAGGGCTTATGAACTCTATTGGTTTACAAAACCCGGGGATAGAATATTTTATTAATAATGAACTTGAAAACATGAAAAAACTTGGGCCTGCAATTATGGCTAATTTAGGCGGAGGTTTAATTGAAGACTACGAAAAAGGTGCAGAACTTTTAGACAAAACAGATATAGATTTTATTGAACTTAATATTAGCTGCCCTAATGTTAAGGCAGGCGGAATAGCGTATGGTATAAAAGCAGACAGTGCAAAAGAAGTTGTTGCACGAGTTAGAAAGTGCACAAAAAAACCTTTAATTGTAAAACTTAGCCCAAATGCAGAAAATATTGTTGAAATGGCAACTACTTGTGAGGAATATGGGGCAGATGGAATTAGCCTTGTTAATACATTTCAAGCTATGGCAATTGATATAAATAAACGCAAACCTGTTTTTAATAATGTGTTTGCAGGGCTTTCGGGTGCGGCAATTAAACCTATTGCTCTGCGTATGGTTTATCAAGTTTGTAAGGTTGTTAGCGTGCCGGTAGTGGGCATGGGCGGCATATACACTTGGCAAGATGCCATAGAGTTTATTATGGCAGGTGCAAGTGCTGTGCAAATAGGCACTGCAAACTTTACAAGGCCAAACGCATGCAGTGTTATTGCAAACGAAATAGAACATTGGCTTTTAGAAAACAATATAAAAAACATAAACGATATTAAAGGCTGTGCACAAGTTTAAATAACATATAAAAAACAGCCCACTAAATAAAGAGCTGTTCAGTAAATTTTAATTATATTAAAAACAAATATTAATTTTAAATATATAGGGAGTAAATAAAAATGAGTGAAAATTTAAATATTTTAAAAGAATGAAGCGTTTTTGGAAGGCCATTTTTTACTTTCGAGTGGTAGACATTCAAACGCGTATTGTCAAATGGCTAAATTGCAACAATACCCAAATAAAACAGCAATTGTAATAGAGCAGGTTGCTAATGCTTTAAAAGACAAAGGTATTGATGTTATTGTTGGCCCTGCAATGGGTGGAATTGTTTACGCGTATGAGCTTGGCAGACAAATGGGTTTAAGGGCAATTTTTACAGAGCGTGTAGATAATAAAATGACATTAAGACGCGGTTTTGAAATTAATAAAGGCGAAAAATGTTTAATAATGGAAGATGTTGTAACTACGGGTATATCTAGCCTTGAGACAAAGAAGGTAATTGAAGACTGGGGCGGAGAATGTGTTGGAATTGCATGTGTAGTTGATAGAAGCAAAGGAACAAGCCCTATTGAAATTATTGCAAGTGCATTTGCACTTAACCTTGATACGTATACATCAGAAGAATGCCCTATGTGCAAAAAAGGCGATATTGAATTGGTAAAACCGGGCAGTAGAAAATTTTAATATAAAAGAGTATAAAATTACGTAATAAAGCATTTAACAATCACTTGGAGGAAAAGTATGGCGAAAGCTTTTATTGTATTGTCAAACGGTGAAGTGTTTGAGGGTGAAAATTTTGGCGCAAGCGGAACAAGTATTGGCGAAGTTGTGTTTAACACAGGAATGGCGGGCTATGAAGAAACCCTTACAGACCCAAGCTATTATGGCCAAATTATTACACAAACATATCCATTAATAGGCAATTACGGAGTAAATGGACAAGATGCTGAGAGTGAAAAAATATGGGCGTTTGGGTATATTGTGCGAGAAATTTGTGAACATCCTTCAAATTTTCGCTGTGAAAACACACTTAGCGCATATTTAAAGAAACAAGGTATAATTGGTGTAAGCGGTGTAGATACACGTAAAATTACAAGAATTATACGTGAAAGTGGTGTTATGAACGGCGCCGTAACAACAGAATATCAAAGTGCAAAGCATGCACTTGAAGATAGTGCACTAATGCAAAAAATAAAAGATTATTCCGTTAAAGATGCTGTGAAAAATGTTACTGTAAAACAGAGTAAACTATTTAATGAAAAAGGAAAATATCATGTAGCTTTGTTTGATTTTGGCTATAAAACCAATATATTGCGCAACCTAATTAGTAGAGATTGCAAAGTTACACTTGTGCCGTCGAATACTAGCGCTAATGATATAAAAAAGCTTAATGTTAATGGAATAATGCTTTCTAATGGTCCGGGAGACCCTGCAGAAAACGTAGAAATTATTAACGAGCTACCTAATATTGCAAATTTAAATATACCTATTTTTGGTATTTGTTTAGGGCATCAATTAATGGCACTTGCAAATGGAGCTAAAACTAAAAAATTAAAATATGGCCATAGGGGAGTTAACCAGCCTGTAACAGATTTTAAGCTTGATAGAACGTTTATTACAAGCCAAAATCATGGTTATGCGGTTGTTGGCGAAACTGTGAACGAAAATATTGCAAAAATAAGCCACGTTAATGCAAACGACAAAACAGTAGAGGGTATAGCTTATAAGAATTTCCCATGTTTTACGGTGCAATTTCACCCTGAGGCTTGCGGTGGGCCTTTAGATACAGAATATCTTTTTGATGAATTTATAAATTTGATGGATAAAGCAGGAGGTAACAAATAATGCCAAAAGATTTATCTATAAAAAAAGTGCTTGTTATTGGTAGTGGGCCTATTATTATAGGCCAAGCTGCAGAGTTTGATTACTCTGGCACGCAAGCGTGTAGAGCACTTAAAAGCGAGGGAATAGAAGTTGTGCTTTTAAACTCTAACCCTGCTACAATAATGACAGATGGTAATATTGCAGACAGAGTTTATGTAGAGCCAATGAATGTTACTGTTTTAAAAAGAATAATTGAAATTGAAAAACCGGACAGCGTTTTACCAAATCTTGGTGGGCAAACAGGTTTAAACCTTGCAATGGAACTTGCCCGAAGCGGTTTTTTACAAAAAAGTGGTGTGCGCTTGCTTGGTGCACAGCCTGAAACAATAGATAAAGCAGAGGACAGACACCTTTTTAAAGAAACTATGCAAAAACTTAATGAACCTGTTATACCTTCCAGTGTAGAGGAAACTCTTGAGGGTTGTTTAAGTTTTGCTAAAAAAATTGGGTACCCTGTTATTGTTCGCCCTGCGTTTACCATGGGTGGAACAGGCGGAGGTATTTGCGAAGACGAAGAAAAATTACGCGAAATAGCCACAAATGGGTTACGTCTTTCTCCAATAACACAAGTGCTTATTGAAAAGGGCATTGCCGGTTGGAAAGAAATAGAATATGAGGTAATGCGTGACTCAAAAGGTAATGTTATAACAGTTTGTAACATGGAAAATTTTGACCCTGTTGGTGTTCACACAGGGGATAGTATTGTTGTTGCACCAAGCCAAACACTTAGCGATAAAGAATACCAAATGTTGCGCACAAGTGCACTTAAAATTATTACTGAACTTGGAATTGAGGGTGGGTGTAACTGCCAATTTGCCTTAAAACCCGATAGCTTTGAATATGCCGTTATAGAGGTTAATCCTCGTGTTTCGCGCTCTTCTGCGCTTGCAAGTAAAGCAACAGGTTACCCAATAGCAAAAGTTGCTGCTAAAATTGCAATAGGTTATACGCTAGACGAAATTCCAAACGACGTAACAGGACAAACTTGCGCTTGTTTTGAACCTGCACTTGATTATTGCGTTGTAAAATTCCCAAAATGGCCGTTTGATAAGTTTGTTTATGCAAAGAAAACGCTAGGGACACAAATGATGGCAACTGGCGAAGTAATGGCAATTGCAAACAGTTTTGAACACGCTTTAATGAAAGCTGTTACAAGCGTGGAACTTGGGCTTGAAAGCATGACGCTACCTGCACTTGCAGAGCTTACAGACGACGAGATAAAAAATAGACTACATTTATGCGATTCTGATAGGAGTTTTACGGTATACGAGGCAATTAAACGCAAAATAAGTTTTGATACTATTTATGAAATTACAAAAATTGATAAATGGTTTTTATCTAAACTTAAAAATTTGGCAGAAATTGAAGAACAATTAAAAAGCGGCGACAACAGTGAAGAACTGTATAAAAAAGCTAAA
>CAYJDK010000185.1:284-4132 GCA_964368905.1 uncultured Bacteroides sp. | reverse complement strand
CTGACGTACAAGAGCGTGTTGAAGTATATTGGCAACAAAATGAAAAGTTTATAGATATGGTAAAAAAATATACACGTGTAGAAGGCGATGTTATTATTAGTGATTTGCGCAATGTAGACCCTATTTATACAGGAAACAGGTTTTTAATTTACAGCCTTTACCCACAACAAAATATATCAATTTGGATTGTTAGCGGCAGAGGTGGAGAAGGTTGCAGCTGTGCTGTTGGCTATAGTGTTTTAAATAAAACATCTAACATAAATGTAGGTAGTTTAATGCTTAAATATGGCGGAGGCGGGCATAAAATGGTTGGTACATGCCAGTTTTCAAACGATACAATGGACGAGCAAGTGCCAAAGCTTTTAAGCGATTTAATTAACGGTTAATTAATAGTAGATATTTAAATAATTTTAAATGATAGCAGAAGTTAAAGTCTGCTATCATTTTTTTTATTTGTAATAATTATTACCATATTTAGTCGCACAAAAATAAAATAATCGCAAAATCGCATAAAAAACTTTACATTTTTGTGCATATCATGTTAAAATTATACGTATTAGTTAAATAAATATATGCATTTTTAAAAGGAGAACAAATTTTGCGAAAAATTATTAATGGGGTAAGCATGCTTGCTTTATTTGTTATTTCATGGCTTGTTGTTAATAATGGGTTTTCAATTTTTAATATTATTATTGGCATAGCTCTTTGTGCACTAAGTATATTTGTGTCAGGAAAATTATTAGAATTAAAATATATTAAAGAATTTTATTTGCCATTTTTTGCAACGGTCAAATATATTTTTTTTATGTTTTATAGCATATATAAAGCGGGGTTTCAGGCAACTTATATGATACTTAAAGGCGATGTATCGCCTATATTTACAGACGTAAAAATTAATAAAGAAATAAAAAACACGTATTTACATAATATTATTGCAAATTCTGTTACGCTAACACCGGGCACTATTACAATTGATAGTAATAATGGAGATATAAAAATATTATGTTTACATAAAACTACTGCAAAAGAATCGACTATAAGTAATTTTGAACCATTTATGTTAGAAGTTCAAAATAAATTAAACAAGCAAAATAAATAATATTATAATAGGGGAATTAAATGTTTTTACAAATAGTTATTTTCGTTTTAATATTTGCATGTGTTGCAAGTGGTATAAGGGTAATAATAGGCCCGTCTTTATGGGACAGGCTTTTAGGGTTATCTTTAGTTTGCAGTAAAATTATAATAATAATAATTTTGTACTCTTTAATATCTAAACAATCTTTTTATTTAGATATAGGCTTAATAATTGCAATGCTTGGGTTTGTTGGTACTACATCAATATCTACTTTTTTAAGAAAAAATAGGTAATTGTAGGTGTAGCTAACTTTTAAATAAATTTTAGGAGGCTATTATGGCTATAATAGGTTATGTTTTAATTACACTTGGCCTTTTTTTTATAATTATAGGCATAGTTGGAATTTATAAATATAAAAACTTTTATGCACGTATTTTATGCGCCGCAGATATAGATACTGTTGGGCTTATAACAATGCTTGCAGGCATTGCCTGTTTAAGTGGCTTAAATGTTTTTTCACTAAAAGTTTTGTTCATACTGGCAGCAGTAATGATATTAAATCCGGTAGTAACTTCGTCAATTGCATCGTCTGCTTTTTTTTCAGGATATAAATACAAACAAGAGGATGAAAAAAATGATTGAATCAATTGTATTTGTAATGATGATTATTGTTGCTCTTTTTATAGTAAAAAGCAGAAATCTAAAAAGAGTAATTATATCGCTAGGTGTTTTATCCATATTAGCGTCTTTTTGCTACCTATTATATCACGCACCGGACGTAGCAGTTGCAGAGGCTGTTATTGGGAGTGCACTTTCAGTTATTTTATACGTTGTAGCGTTTAAAAAACATCATACATTTTATATTTATTTTACATCAGAGTCTCAAAACAAAAACAACGATTTTAAAATAAGAAGTGAAATGGACGATATAGTGTCTAAAATAATGAATTACTGCACAGCAAACGAACTGGAAGCACAATGTGTATTTACCTGGGAAAAACCACAAGAAATAGCAAATGAACACGTATATGATTTAATTTTACAAAACAATAACGGCAAAATAAATATATTTGGAGTTAGCACTGAACTGCACGTGCAAGAACTGCAAAAGATATTAAAAAAAGAAATAAGCGATGAGCGAATGGAGTTTTTATCGCTTGAACAAAAACAGGAGGATTAGCCTTTGAAGCATACAAGAACAATAGGAACGGCGCTTTCAATTATGGCTTGCGGTGTAACGCTTTATTTTGCAAAAGATATAGTTCCAAGCGAACAACGTTTGATTTTTGTAAATGTAATGCAAAGCTTTAAAGAGCAAACGTATGCGCAAAATGCTGTTGCTTCTATATATTTAAATTACCGTATATTTGATACTATTTTTGAAGCACTTATGCTACTTGTAAGTGTTATTGGTGTTGTGCACTTTTCGCGCCACGAGGACGAGCAAGTTACAAGTGATGATATAAAGTTTCAAAAAATTAAAAGTGCAACAAATAAGAGCAGTATTGCACTTGTAGTTCCTGCTATTATATTACTTGGGTTTTACTTAATTATTAATGGGCATAATACCCCGGGCGGTGGGTTTCAAGGCGGTGCGGCGCTTTCGGCGGCATTTATTTGTGTTTATTTAGTAAGGCCGGAAAAAACAATACGCTTTTATTCCTATGAAAAAGCAGAAAAATATTTGTTTTTGCTCATTCTTATTACGGCTTCAGGCTTTGCTGCGTCGGGTTTTTATTTAAATTATCCGCAATACAACATTATTTATATGATAATTATGAATATATTAATTGGGTTTAAAGTATTTTGTGGGCTTACTATAATATTTTATAGATTTGTGCACTACGAGGACATATAAAAACCTTGCGCTTTCTAGTGCAAAAAAAACGGATTGTTACTGCCTTGCAAAACCATTTTTAATATGTTTAACAGGCGGTAATTAAACCCTTAGCAAAAAGTTTTAATATTGGCGTTTATTAATTGAAAGCGGTGATGTTTATGGATATTTTATCAGGAGAAAATGTATGTATAATGCTTTTTTTTATTGGGATATCGGGTATATTTAGTAGTAGACGTATGCTTAAAAGCATAGTGTCTCTTGGGATAATGGAACTTTCTGCAATAATGTTTTACTTAACAATGTTTGCAAACACAAATAGTGTTGCGCCTATTGGTACAAATAGCGAAAATGCAGCAGACCCTTTGCCGCAAGCACTTATGATAACGGCAATAGTAATAGGCGTTGCAATAACGGCTATTGTGCTTGTTATGTTTATAAATTTGTACCACAGATACGGAAATTCTGACTGGGAAAAAGTAAGCAAAAAAAGGATGGAGCACCAAGAATGATATTGATGTATTTTATACTTGTACCAATTGTTTCGGGTGTATTAATATACATAATACCTAAAATACCTGTGCGAGTATTTGCCATTTTTACAGAAATAGTATTAACAGTGCTTTTTTGTATACTGTTTTTTGAAACTTATAGTAAGGGTCAAGTAAGAAATATACTTGGTGCGCATAACTCTATTTTGGGCATAATGCTTGTGGCAAACATGTTTAATGTGTTGTTAGTAGGCTTAAGTATATTTTTGTTTTTTGTATCTTTTATTTATACAATGCACGAAAAATTTTCAGACAAAAAGTTTATTATGCTATTTTTAATTTTACAAGGGCTATTGTGCGGAGTATTTTTAACAGATGACCTTTTTAATATATACGTTTTACTTGAAGTTGCAACGGTTGTTGTTGCAATACTTATAATGTT
>CAYJDK010000185.1:0-226 GCA_964368905.1 uncultured Bacteroides sp. | reverse complement strand
ACGATGGCATGATATATTTGATGTCTCAAGTTGTTTGCATGGTGTTTTATTTATTTGGAATAGGATACATGTATAAAATTTTTGGCGTGTTGTCAATAGAGATAATATCTGAAAACATTAACAGTGTAAGTGCAGACCAGCTTTTTGTGCCTTTTGCGTTTATTATGACAGCAGTGTGCCTTAAAAGTGCGTTTTTTCCGTTGTTTAGCTGGGTGCCCAGGGCGCA
>CAYJDK010000184.1:0-4157 GCA_964368905.1 uncultured Bacteroides sp. | reverse complement strand
AAATTGCCGGCGCTAAAAATAAAATAATCATATTGCGCATAGACTTTTTCATAGCCTTGCTAGTTCTCATAAAATTTCCTCCTTAACATATGCTACAAATTATAATAACATATTTAATAAGTTTTGTACTCTTTAATTGCATTTTGTAAGAATTTATTAATAATTTGTAACTAATACTTGCTATATTCTTTTACAGCTTCAATAAAAGCTTCAAAATTTTCCCAGGGCACTTCCGGTTCCAATAAGTGCGTTGGTGCAATACAAAGGCCGCCGCCCTTACCAACGTTTTCAATCATGTCTTTAACACAGTCTTTTACATCTTGCGGTGTGCCAAACGGCATTGTTGTTTGTGTGCCCACAGTACCCCAAAAAGAAAGCCTGTCGCCGTATTGTTTTTTTATTTCAATAGGGTCCATGCATTCAGGTTGAATAGGGTTTAAAATGTCTACACCAATTTCAATTAACTCTTCAATAATATCGTTAATTGTTCCGTCTGAATGATAAAACGCCAAAACATTGGGGTTTACTTGCTTTGCTGCATCAATAGTTGCTTTTGTTGCGGGTTTTACCCACTTGCGCCATGTTTCCTTGCTCATCATTAATGCGTTTTGTGCACCTACATCGTCTCCAAAAACTATTATGTCAACGCCTGTTTCGGCGGCTTTTTTTGCTACTTCGCACTGTATTTTGCACATTTTATCCATGCAAGCGGCTGCCATTTCTTCGTCTACAAGCATGTCTGCAAGTAAATTATCAAGGCCACGCAAGTACCATGCCGGCTCAAAAACTTGAATGGCAAAATATGCACTTGCCCTTCCTTCTGCATGCGCTGCATCAACTTGTTTTTTTACTTCTTGCCAGCGCTTATCATTTAAAACGTCAGGAAAAGGATAATCTTCAACTTCTTGTGGTGATTCATAATCTGCCATAGGAGAATGAAAGTGTGTAAAATGTCCAACACTGCCTAAAGTATGCCCAACACCCCATTCATCTATAAAAGATAGCTCGTCTGCATTTTTATGATATTTGCTATAATCGGGCATTTCGTCAGGTTTTGGTAAGTAAATATATTGTACAGGCATATCAAATATTTTTACAAAGTCCTTAGAACCGTATTTTTGCTCTAGTTGTTCAAGTAAAGAATCGCACATAGTAAACTGAAATGGTACCCTTTCGCAAGGTTCGCGTCGCATTGCTGCTAATAAATTTTCTCTGTGGGTCATATTATTGTCTCCAGTTCTGCCAATAAAGGCAATATTATATTATTTTATTTTTGTATTCCTTATTAAATACATTGGCCATAGAAATTAAATTTTCAACAGGCACATCAAACTCAACTGCGTGTGTAGGTGCTGCAATGTAGCCCCCACCTAAAGACATAATGCCCAACGTTTCATGTGTTATTACATTAATTTCCTCCGGTGTTTTTGTTGCTAAATCACGCTGGGTGCTTATACATCCCCAAAATGCAAGTTTTTTATCATACTTTTGTTTAAGCTCGGTTAAATTGTATATTTCAGGCTGTACAGTGTTATAAACGTTTAATCCAATTTCAACAAGGTCGTCAAGTACATCGCGTAAATCTCCACAAGAATGTTGGCTTACCCAAAGCCCTTTTTGCGTTACTTTGGCATACAATTTTTCCATGCGTGGTTTAATAAATTTTCTCCATAAACCTGGCCCCATTATAAGGCCTTTTTGCTGGCCCCAATCATCACCAAAATGAAAACCGTCCCATTCATATTCAAGCGCAATATCCAATACTTTTAAATTGTACTCGCATATCTTGTCAAGCAAACTATGCACGCGTTCTTCTTCTAAAATCATGTCTGCCAATAAGTTTTCCATTCCGCATAAAGACCATGCTCGCTCAAATAAAGTAAACCCAATCGCACCAAACTTAAATTTGTCGCTTTCTTCTTCTTTGTCATTAGAAAAAAGTTTGTGCAACTTTTCTGTGTTAATTTCAGGTAATTTATAATTGTCGTAGTCCTCCGGTGAGTTTATTGCATATTCACAAACAACACCTATATCTTTGTCTGCGCCACTTCTGTCCCAGCGCACACCAAAATCATCAATAAAAATTTCAGGCTCGGTTGTACTGTGCAAAAAACCATCATAAATAACCATTTGTATGTGATTATTTAACATTTCATCTATATCAGCGCCGGGAAATGCATCATTTAAAATGTCTTGTGCTTGACCGGTTAAAAATACGTTGCAGGGAACTTGTTCTGTTTGAATAAAATTTAATGCGTCAATAACTCTCTGTTTACGTGTCATTATTATAACCTCGCTTTATTTTATAGATGCAAAAACTAACAAAAGATTACTCTTGTGTAACAACTCGTTATAAATATTACAAAAAAATTACTAAAATACTTATAAAACGGCAAAAATAGGCCATTTAGCAAGGGTTTGTTCAAAACTGCTTATATTATAGTTGACAAAATTTTAAAATACAATATAATATAAGATACATTTTTTATAAAAAAGGATAATGCAAAATGGTTTACAAAGAAATTAAAACAAAAAATTCTATCAAAGTAGATACAATTATTAGTGCATTTAATAGAAAATTAGATAAAAATTATATTTTTGAAGGAGAGAGTCACGATTTTTGGGAATTGCAATTTGCGGTGAAAGGTTCTGTGTATATTTATACAAGTGATGATTTTTATAGATTAAGACAAGGAGAGGTTACGCTTTTTAAGCCGAACCAATTTCACGTTATATATTGTGATGGAGAAGAAGACTCTGAAATGGGCGTTTTTGCATTTAGGTGCACGTCGGTACTGCTTAATTTAATAGCAAACAAAATAATGAGAGCATCTGACGAGTGCGTAAAGTTATTGCAATTTGCAAGTTTAGAAGCTAGAAGGGTGTTTAAAATAGTGCCGGAGCCTACTGATGGCAGAATATTGATAAAAAACAACGTTAATATAATTGGAAGCGAACAACTTTTAGCATCTTATATAGAGGCATTTTTGATTTTACTTGTTAGAGAAAGCAAGAACAGTACCGCAACCGCAGCTAGAAACGAAGCAGCAATAAGAATGTCGCAACAAGAATATTTAGCAGAAAGTATAAGAGCATATATGGAAGAACAGGTTCATACACAAATAACATTAAGCACACTTGCAAAAATATTTGGTGTATCTGTTTCGTTAATAAAAATACGCTATAAAGCGGCGTATAATTGTAGCCCAATTGCAGATTACCACAAACTAAAAGTTGCAAGAGCTAAAGAGTTGCTTGCACTTAAAAATTTATCAATAGGTGGTATTGCAACGTCACTTTCGTTTGAGAATATATATTATTTTAGCAATTTTTTTAAAAAGCAAACAGGTCTGTCTCCGCTAGAGTATCGCAATTTTATACATAAATCGCAAAAATAATGCATTAAATGCATTATTAGTAATTGGCATTTAGTTCAAAAAGATAAGAGCAAAATGCAAATTATATATATACAATAAAAAATTGCATTGTAAATAATTATTAAAAATAGTATTATATTGTATAAATAATAAATTAAAAACATGAATAGGAAAAAGAATGAAAAAAACAAAAAAGATAAACAAAAAAAGCATAGTATTCTTTGTTGTAAGCATAGCGGTAATTTATATATTTTTGCAAGTTTTACCATATGTTGGGTTTAATGGAACATCAAAATTTAAAATAGAAGATGGCGATAAACCATTAGTAATCGCACATGGTGGTGCAAAACATTTGTACCCTGAGAATACAATTATGGCATTTGAAGAAAGTTATGCAATGGGTGTTGACGTACTTGAAATGGATCTTTGCTTAACTAAAGACGGCGTTTTAATTACACATCATAATTTAACGGTTGATGCAACTTCTAATAAAAGTGGAAAAGTAAATGATTTTACTGTGGAAGAAATAAAAAACATGAATTTTGGCTATAAATTTGTTGATTTAAGTGGAAATAAACCCTTTGAAAATGAAACAAATGATGAAATTTTAAAAAGACTTGTACCAATGACAGTAGAAGAAATGTTTGATACCTTTGGAACGGATGCACTTTATGTTATGGAGATAAAAGATTCAGGTGAAACAGGCATTAAAGCGGCCGAAGAATTAAACAAGCTTATAAATGAGTATAACTTGCAAGAGTATGTATGTGTTGCGTCTTT
>CAYJDK010000183.1:0-4176 GCA_964368905.1 uncultured Bacteroides sp. | reverse complement strand
TTTCTGTGAAGTAACAGACCCTTCTACAAATAGAGTAATTAGATCTAACATTGTTATGGGTTTGTTTAATATACCAAACGCAGGCCCTGAAGAACTTTATATAAACATAATATCGCAAACAGGCGAAGAGGTTCGAATTCCTGACGATGCAGCTCCTTTTGATATAAATGTGGTAGCACAAAGCAACGGCACTTTAACATACCAGTGGTACAGGCGTGGTACTCATGATGACGATTTTATAAAAATTGACGGAGAAACAAGTAATTTTTTAAACGTACGAAGTATTATGGGTATAGCCTACCCTCACCATTTTAAATGTGTAATAACAAGCACACTTAACGGTGAAACAATAAGCGTTACAAGTGAAACTATTGATGTGTACGCTCCATTAGTTATTGGATAAAGTTTACAAACAACAAGGCGGTAGGTACCGTTTTTAAGTGAACTATGTTAATTAATTTGGGCTAATAAAATGCAAATAAAATACTTATCGTCGCTCACTTTATTAAGTGGGCGACGATTTTCTTGTTGTTTTTACATTGCAACCGCTAAAAAACAGGGCTTTTAAATTGTAACAGGCAACAGCATTAATATATTATCTTGCCTTTACTTTTTTTAACATAAATTCATACATTACAAACATTAAAGTTAATAAAGCAGCTATAAAAACAGGGTATAAATTAAAACTAATTTGTTTGCCAATTACACCAAAAAGGGCAGGCATTATTAATGTGCCTGTATATGCGCTTGCCATTTGTACACCTGTAACAGACTGTGAGTGCACAGCACCAAAATTATAAGGTGTAGAATGAATTATACAAGGAAAAACAGGCGCAGAGCCAAGGCCTATTAATGCAAGCCCTAAAAATGCTATGTTTTGCCCAAACGGTAAAAATAGAGTTAGCACACCTATAAACATAATTAAGGTGCCGGCTCGTATCATTTGCGTATCGTTATATTTAATGGCAATAAAACCGCATATGCCCCTGCCAACAGTTATGCCTAAATAAAATAAAGCAGAAAAACCTGCAGCAATTTCAGGCTGTATACCGCGGTTATACACTAAATAACTACTTGCCCATAAACCTGTTGTTTGCTCAATTGCACAAAAACAAAAAAATGCAAGGGCTAATTGTTTTACACCGTTAATTTTAAAAACTTGCGTTAAAGATAAAACGGTATTTGTGTTCTTGTTTTCTTTTTCGGCATTTAAATTTATTTTTGTTTTCCATATAGGGCTACTAATTAAAATTATAACAGACAACACTATTTGAATTGTAAAAAGTATAATATAGCCTACCCTAAAACTAAAATTGTTTGTTAGTGCCATACCCATTATATAAGGGCCAAGCGTTGCGCCAATACCCCACATACAATGTAGCCAGCTCATGTGTTTGCTCTCAAAATTAACGGCAACAAAGTTGTTTAGGGCTGTGTCTACACTGCCTGCGCCAAGCCCGTAAGGAATTGCCCATAAGCATAGCACTAAAAAAGACGGGCTAGTTGAAAACCCAAATAACGATATTGCAGTTAACATAACGCTAATTGTTGTTACTTTGTGAACGCCAAACTTGTTAATAATTTTGCCACTGTTTAGGCTGGATACAACAGTGCCTGCCGAAATTATAATTGTTACAATGCCCATATTTGAAATTGGCACGCCGAATTCTTCGCTAATTAGTGGCCAGGCAGAGCCCAAAACAGCGTCTGGTAAACCAAGGCTAATAAAACTAATGTAAATAATAGCTAGTAATAAACTAATCATGTTGCCTCCTAAATGCTTTAATGATATAATTATATAGTATTAAAGCATTAAATTCTATTATAATTTAACATTTTAGTATAACTATTTAACCAAAACAGGGGTGCAAATTATGCAAAGCTTATCTTGTAGCATTAAAATGGATGGCTCTAACAGAGAGTTAAATTTAAAAGGAACGCAGGAGTTTCCGCTTGCTATTTATAATGACAATTTAAGTAAAGAAAAAGTACCGCACCATTGGCACGAAGAAATAGAGCTGATTGTTGTTGTAAAAGGAAAAGCAAAGATTACAGTAGAGCACGAAACCGTGGTGGTAAAGGAAAAAGAAGGCATTTTTATAAATTCAGGCAGGCTACATTCTTGCGAAGATTACGAAAAGGAAAATTGCTGTATAAAATCTTTTGTATTGCACCCAAGGTTTGTTTATGGGGAGCAAAACAGTGTGCTTTACCAAAATTATTTTCACACATTTTTGCAACAAACATCTGCAAACAAGCAGGCCTTGTGTGAAAAAGAGAGTGCAAATGTTTTACTGGCTTATAACACATTTACAAAAGAAAGTTTTGCGTTTGAGTTTAAAGTAAGAGAAATATTAACAGATGTATTGTTATCGGTTATAAATAAAAGCAAAGGCACTGCTATAAATGCAAACAGTAAAAGCTTAAAACAATTAAGCAGGTGCAAAAAAATGATGCTGTTTATACATGACAATTACGCAAGAGAGGTAACACTTGAAGAAATAGCAAAAAGTGCGCAAATTAAACAAAGTGAGGCGTTAAGGTGTTTTAAGGCTGTTATAAATACTTCTCCAATTAAATATTTAAAAAATTATAGGCTAAAGCAAGCGGCTTTAATGCTAAAAACAACAACAGCCTCTGTTATAGACATAGCTTTTAGTTGTGGGTTTTCAGAAATAAGCTATTTTTCAAAAAGCTTTAAAGAAGTTTATAATTGCACACCTACACAGTACAGAAATACACATTTTATAAGCAATAAACTGTAAAACAATAAAGCATTACAATATAGGTATTGTATTAAAGCGGCAATTGTTATAAAATAAATGTTATACTGCAAAAATGCAATTAATATTTTTACAAAAACAGCATTAAAACTAATTTTTTATGTTTTAAGTTGAATACATACGGCGATGTGCAATGTTATTTTGTCATTGCCGTTTTGAATGGTGGTAAATATGGTTAATAACGCAAAAATTACTATTAACGGGCAATTTACAATTAATGTACCAAAGGGTGTTATATTGTCTAACGCAATTAGTTTGCACGGCGCAAAAATAGTAAAAAACAATAACCTTGCAATGCCACAAACTCCTTGTGGAAACATGCAAAAATGTAAAAAATGCCGTGTTAAAGTAGATGGAAATGTATCTTTAATGGGCAAGGGCGAGCGCGCAGCACTTACACAAAAAGAAATTGAAAACGGCGTGCGCCTTGCTTGTTTTTGCACAGTTTACCTAGACAAAGTTGTAACGGACAAAATAAAATCTGACGGCAAATTACCGGAATTTGAACAAGACCCAATATTTGAAAATTACGGCATAGCGTTTGACATAGGAACAACAACGCTTGCGGCGCACCTTTACAGTAAGGATGAATTATTAAGTAAAAGCACAAACAAAAACCCGCAAGCACAATACGGTGCAGACGTTATAACACGCATTGGTTTTGCACTGGAGTGCGAGGAAAACGCTAAATTAATGGCGCAGTGCCTTGTTAATGAAATGAGCAATATGATAAATGACATGTGCCGCGCTGCAAGCATTGAGCCGCAGAAAGTAGACGCAGCAGTTATTGTGGGCAACACAACAATGTTATACCTTTTAACTCAGCGCAATGCAATGTGCTTGTCGCGTGCACCGTTTAATGCAGACTTTTTGTTTAACACAAACGTGCCGGCAAAAGAACTGGGCCTTCCTATTGTAAATGCAAATATTTATTTTCCACCGTGCATATCGTCGTTTGTAGGTGCAGATATTACGGCGTCTGTTTTGGCAAGTGCTATGTGTACATTGCAAAACACAAGCCTGCTTGTAGATATAGGCACAAACGGTGAAATTGCACTGTGGCATAAGGGAAAATTGCTTTGTTGCTCAACTGCGGCAGGCCCTGCGTGTGAGGGCGCCGGCATTACAATGGGCATGAACGGCGCACAAGGTGCAATAGACCATGTTTTTGTAAACGACGAAAAAAAAATTACAGCGCACGTTATAGGCGATGTAGAGCCTAAAGGAATATGCGGTAGTGGTGTTATTGATGCAATATCGTGCCTTTTAACAACAGAAGATATTGATGAAACAGGATTTTGCGAACAGGATGAGATGGCAATTTTAAAGCCTGTTGTAATAACACAAAGCGATGTAAGAATGATACAACTTGCAAAAAGTGCAATATGCGCAG
>CAYJDK010000182.1:0-4234 GCA_964368905.1 uncultured Bacteroides sp. | reverse complement strand
AAGCTCTTATTTTGCCTAAAATATAAGCAAGAAGCCCTAATAAATATCAAACGGTATTTAAATAGCGGCTATCAATTTTGCCGGCAGCGATAATCACACCTGAAATAATTTACAAATAAAAATAAAATTTTACATAATTTTTATTGAATTTGTCAATTAAAATTTGAAAAAAAATATCAAAACATGATACAATAACAGCATAAAGTGTTAATTCATTTAGTAAAAATATGGAATAGAACATAGAATAATTTTTGGATACTAATAAGGTAATAATAACTATATGATATCAGCTTATTATCAATTATGAGCATACTTGCAGAGTTGCTTGTGGAACAGTCAAAGGCATCTAAACAAAGAGAGAGTTCGCGCCATTATGTTTCCGTTTATCACTTTTTTAGAAGAACAACAAATTTTCCAAGCAAACGAATATCGCATATACCTTTGTGACCAAATAGAAAAAATAGTGGCCGAAAGTTTGAAACAAGCCTTTGAGGGGAGGTTGGTGTAGATGGGTAATGAGTACCAGAAACTCCTAAAGTATTGTGGTAATAGAAAGCTACGCATATGGCATAACGGCGGAGATACTAAAGTTATTCTACGTGTTTTAAGTCACATGCATTCAAATGAAGCACCGGATTTTTACCATGTGCAAGACAATAAAGTATATATTATTGAACACTTTGAATTTGATGCAACCCAAACCACAAATAGGGGAATGAAAGGTTTTGCGCGAGAAAGTGAAATAAAACGCAATTTTTCAAATCTACCCTATGAAAACACAGGCTTTAAAACGTGTGTTGAAAAAATTGACAAATCCATTTCAAAGGAATGGTATCTTGAAAATATAACACGAGTTTTCAAAGGCCACTGCGACAAAATCCCCCAATACAAGCAAAATCTAATAAAGGAAAAAAAGGCAAGTGAAAATTCCGATTTTGTAGTCGGATTTTTTATTGAAAATGAGTTTCCGCCTTACTACAATGTCGGCGATGCACTAAGCTTACAATATGCACTAAACTTACTAAACGTTAAACAATTTTTAGACATTTTTGAAAGCCACAAAGATGTATATTTTGTTTTGTTTGGTGGGTGTTTTGATAGAGAAAGACAATTGTATTATATAAATCGTGATACTATTCCGCTATATCGAGAATTTGAAATTGATATAAAAAGTGTTTGTTTTTCATGTATGAATGATAACGAGAAGGAGTGGAGAGGTGAGTTTGAATTGTAGGAAACCGATATCGGAATTAAATATAACTCAAAAATATGGTCAATGCAGGGGTGCTAAAGGACAACGGTATCTCCAGTAGTGATTATCTTGAACAGTTAAGCTAGCTTATATTTTTGAATGTGTATTATTTTGAGGCTACTTGTACTTTAGAAAGAAAGGATAATGCCAAATGTTTGAAAAAGATTTAATATCATGCTTTGAAGACACCATAAACTTTATTAACACGAATAATGAACTTATTGCTTTGACAGAATTCGCAAAAGAGAACACCAAAGTTTACAGCACAGGCAACAAAAGCACACGAAAAGCAAACTTTAAAACCGAAATTTTTGTTGAAGAAACAACAAGTTTTGCGTGTGCTAAAAAATATGTGGATGATGGTAAAATTGCAGTACTGAATTTTGCAAACCCTATTACTGTAGGCGGCGGTGTTTTAAATGGCGCAATGGCGCAAGAAGAATGCTTGTGCCGTAGCAGTAATTTGTACCCATGCATTGCACAGGGAAAAGTATTTGATGATTATTATAGGTATCATAAGGTTTTAAATAATTCTATTTATTCCGATAAACTAATTTATACAAAAGGGGTAACTGTTTTTAAAACAGATGATAAATGCCCTAAAACCATGACTCTTGAAGATTGGTTTGAAGTTGATGTTATCACCTGCGCCGCCCCTTACTATCCTTTGTGTGATGGATTAGACGAGAGCACCTTGCTTGAAGTGTTTGAAAAAAGAATAGATAATGTTTTGAATGTTGCTTTACTAAATGATGTTCAAATAATTATTCTTGGTGCGTTTGGTTGTGGTGCGTTTGAAAATCCACCTGAAATAGTTGCCAAAGCATTTAAAAAATCCATCAAAAGAGTTAAAGGAAAGTTCAGTAAAATAGTTTTTGCAATAAAGCCCATCAAAGATGAAAACTGCCCAAACATGATCGCTTTTAAAAATGAGTTTGCTCCGGCAAGCAAAAAAAACGTACTTAATGTACAAGATGTTCAAAAAAACATAACTGCAACACTTGGCAAAGCAAAAGAACTTTCCGAGGATGTTGCCGCAAAAGTGGGTGAAACTGCAGTTACCGCTGTAGATACAACCAAAGCCGCTATTGTTAATACAGCCGATAGTATAACCTCATCTATTGAAGAAAAGAAACAAGAAGAGCTTAGAATTAGAAAGCAACAAGTTAATGATGCCATGGAAATGCTTGAAGATACAGTTGCTAAAACTGTTCTTGATGAATTGGGCACATCACCAATTGAATTGACAAAATCAAATATTAGCAAAGTACAATCTACGTTTCCAATTCCAAGAGAGCAATGTGTCTTATGGGTGGATGCAGAATTCGACTTGCGTCCAAGTGGAATAGTCTTAACCGAAAAAGGCGTTTTTATCAGAACAAATATTGAACTTGTTGACGTTAAAGGTTCGCTAGATAAAATCAAAAAAACTTTTGATAAGGCAGATAAAAAAGCTGTGGTGGACGAAAAAGCAGCGCTGTATTTTTACACATGGGGAGATTTTGAACCAAACTTTTTCATAGCCGATAATATAATGGAAAATAATGCCTTGAAAGTTGAACCACAATGTAGCGAGAAATTTATACGAGCATGTACTAATTTAGCAGTAAAACAAGATGCTCTTAAAAACCGCATTGAAAATTATGATGTGTATGAAGAAACATATGATGAGCGGTTAGCCCAAATTGCATCCGTAACTTCTATTGCTTCGGTAGGGTTGCAGTCTGCCGAGCGCGCAGTATTTATAAATAATAAAGCTGCAATTAACAACCCTGCAGGTCATGGCGAAATGGTGGAAGAGGCCACGACGTTATTAGATAGATTAAGCGGGCTGGATGCGAAGGTTATAGGGCGTGATAATGCCCTAAATGGTGCAGATAGACAAATAGGCAATGATATTTTTATACAATCTAAATAC
This sequence comes from uncultured Bacteroides sp., assembly GCA_964368905.1. Lineage (GTDB taxonomy): Bacteria > Bacillota > Clostridia > Oscillospirales > Ruminococcaceae > Ruthenibacterium. The sequence goes on along the minus strand of CAYJDK010000182.1, from coordinate 1,064 downwards.
TATAAATCGGCTTTAGGAACCTTAGAGTCTTCTTTTGATGCACAAACCGGTAACTATAGGTATTATAATAATGGACAACCAATGCAGTTGGAGGTGCCTAAAGACCAATATGAAAGTGTCTTAGCTAACTTCAAGCGCAAAATTAAGCAGGGGAAAGTTCCGGGAGTTACAGACCCCAACAAGGCAGAGGAGATTGTAAGAAAAAGCAGGTATACCTACAAACAAGCTGTAAATCTAACCAAAGCCGGAACTGTAGAATCACTAACGTATGACGCGATGACAGGCGTTGTTATGAGCGCTTGTGCATTTGGGATAACTTTTGTTATAACAACGTTTTTGACATGGAAGAAGACAAAAGATTTATCACAGTCAATTGAGGCTGGGATAGATGCCGGGATAAAGGTTTTTGGGCTTAGCTTTATTAATCATATTATTGTGTCACAACTGTCAAGAACATCGCTTGCAAATTCTTTAATGGCACCAAGTAATTATATTGTTTCGAAACTGGGCACAAAAGCTTCACAAAACATTGTGAATTCATTAAGAGCACTTGCTGGCAAAAAAGCAATTGGTGGGGCGGCAGCCACAAAGCACTTGGCTAAAATATTGCGTAGTAATGTATTGGTTACAGCCATAACTTTTACGGTTTTCACAATACCTGAAACCTACAACCTTGCAACGGCTAAAATTTCCGTCTCACAATATGCAAAAAACATAAGTGTTTTGGGGGGCTCTATGGCCGGCGCTGCAGGCGGCACTATTGCAGCAGGAGCGGCAGTTGCTAAAATTGGTGGTATCGGTGGAGCAGTAGCGGGCCCAGCCGGTGTTGCGATTGGCATAGCCGGTGGTTTTGCAGGCGGTGCAGTTGGCGCTGCTGTAGTGGGTGGCGTTGGAAACGTGCTTTATGAAGGCGATGTAGTAGCGTTAAGCCGATTATTAAATGCTATTCTCTCGAATATGATTAATGAATATTTGTTAAGCTCAGAAGAAATTGATAAGCTTGTTGGGAAATTGGGTGAGATAAAGTCTAAAGAATACAAGGCTTTTTTCACCGAGCTTAGAAA
>CAYJDK010000181.1:2010-4288 GCA_964368905.1 uncultured Bacteroides sp. | reverse complement strand
CATTATTAAGTCTGGTGAATATTTGTTAATTCCAATGGGCTCATTAGTTGATTGTAAAATCGCCGATGGATATGAGAATAATTCACACTTAGGGCTCGCTTTTACGTCTAATTCTTCTTTTAATGATTATGAAATTGATACATTAAAACAATATTCAAATTCTGTGGTAGTTAATTTACCAATATACGGTAAAATAATAGACGAAGGTACTTTTGAAATTATTTTTACTTCATTAATAAGTGCTTTTTCATACAAAAAAAACCTTGAATGTATTTCTTTGCTTTTTAAATTATTAGATATACTCTCAAATCAAGCAGAGCGCCAAAAAGATCATTATATTTCAACCCCTAATAATGAAATGTACGTAAAAAAAATGATAGTTTATATAGATTCTAATTACGATAAAAAATTAACTGTAACAGAAATAGCGAGTATTGTGCTTATCTCTCCTGCTTATGCAAGTAGTATTTTTAAGGCAATTCAAGGCGAAAGCATAATGTCTTATGTCAACAGCGTAAAAATTCACCATGCTAAGTTGCTTTTAAAAAACACCGAAATGTCTTTGTACGAAATTGCAAACCAAATTGGAATTTCTGAAAATGTAACGTACTTTTTTAGATTTTTCAAAAAGAACGTTGGCATGACGCCGGGAGAATATAAACGCATTATTCAGCGAAAAGACATAGACGTAAGATTAAAGCAAGATATTTAAGCAGTAATACCTATTAACTATTAAAAAACAAAAACACTCAGTTGCAATAAAGTAAAGTAACATAATTACTTGCTTTTTTACAATAAATATTACGCCGTTTTATGCGGTAACAGGAGGTAAAAATGCCATACACATTATCAATTCAAAGCGAAGACAAACGAATTTGTGCACAAGTTGCTCCTTACAATGGCGGCATGTTATCACAAATAAACGTTGACGGGGTTGACATTCTTACAATTGATAGCGGCAAGTTAGAAAGTTCCCCTATGGCTTCCGGTGGAATGCCGATTCTATTCCCTTTTAGCAGTAAAACAGCAAACGATACTTATGTTGTAAACGAAAAAGAGTTTCATATGCCTCTTCATGGGCTTTTGAAAAATTATGCATTTTCTGTTAAAAATCACACAGATAACTCTGTTGTATTATGGGCAGAAAATAATGAAGGTTGGCTTGCAGACTGCTACCCTTTTAAATTTCATTTAGAAATTTGTTATACTGTAACAAACGGCTCTGTTCAAATTGACACTAGTATAACAAACAACAGTAATGAAAAAATGCCACACTATTTTGGCTGGCACCCATTTTTTAAATCAACAAACAAAAGTAATGCGTTTTTAACTCAGCACAACACTGTAATGTTTGATTATGTGAACAATAAAGATGTAGAAATGCCAAAAGACATACCTATGGACATGACTTGGGACAATGTGTTTCACACAATGAAAGAGCATTCTTTTTCTCTTGTTAATAATACCGATAATTATAAAGTTGATTGCACTTTTGATGAAAAGTTTAACGCTTTAACAGTTTGCACTTGGGTAGATGAAAGTTTATGTATTGAACCTTGGTGTGGGTTGCCAAACTCCGCAAACATAAACAGGTTTATAAATTATATTCAGCCACATTCAACACAAGAATATAAAATGAATTTTAAAATTGAAAAATTAAATTAGAAGCTTATTAGTAAGTAAGCAAACAAATAAAGCATATTAATTAAATGTAATTATACCCATTTAATTAATATGCTTTAAATTTTTTAATAATTACTATGCTCATTGCATTTAGTAATTATTCTCAGATAAATAATCATACTGATTATTTATCCCTAGAGCGACGATTTTACAGCGTGGGCAATCTATGGCCCCCACGCCGCTTTGTATTATACTTGTACCTCAAGCAATATAAATTTTTTAAAAAACTAATCGTCGTTTATCCAATTTGCAAAAATAGAACGTTTTTTAACTTTATGCTTCACAGGTACTTCACTACTTTTTTGTTGATTAACTTGTTCAATTGTTATATTAAAATCTAAAGGTTGCAGTATAATTTGTTTTCCTTCATTTATTACTGTAACTTCTCTATCAGCCATATTAATATTAACAACGGCTTTTTCTTGTATGCCTATTCTTTCATAACAAAGCAACATGCCCTGTGAGCTGTTTATTTTTAAACTACCGTTTTTAAATGCACTACAATTTTTATGTGTTTTTGAAAGTGAAATTATAGTGTCTTTCAGGCGCTGTTCCTTGTTATCCCAATCAAAAAAAGCTCTGTTAAACGGGTCTT
>CAYJDK010000181.1:0-2000 GCA_964368905.1 uncultured Bacteroides sp. | reverse complement strand
TAAACACTAGGTATTCCCGGCAACGTAAATATCATTGCATATGCTAATCGCATTAGTTTTATGCCTTTTTCATAGCTTTCGTGTGTTAAAAGCCTTCCGCTTTGCCAATATCTGTCGTGCCCTTCGCCACTTTCTCCCACAAGCGCAGTTATAGCCCTTACAGTGTCGTGTGTTGACATAAAGTTCATAAGAACATCTAATGCAGGTTGTGGATAATTTTCACATATACTCATCATTTTGTCTGCTGTTTCTTTTGCACTTGCACCGTGACAAAAGTCAATTATGGCTTCTTTAAACGGATAATTCATGGTAGCGTCAAGGCCTTTGCCAAGCAAATACGTTCGCCTTGTTCCATAGCTCCATTTAAGAGTAGCATCTTCCCAAACTTCTCCAAGCAAATACTTATCTTGTCCGTGTTTTTTAATTGCCACTCTAATTTCTTGTATAAAATCATCAGGCAATTCATCTGCTACATCAAGCCTAAAACCAGAGGCACCAAGTTTTATCCATGTATCAATTACACCATTTTCTCCACAAATAAAATTACGATAATTAGGGTCGTTTTCATTTACTTCCGGTAGCGTTTCAAACCCCCACCAACTTCTGTAACCACACTTGTAAGAATTGTTAAAATCGAACCAACTTCTGTAAGGGCTGTTTATATCGTTAAAAGCTCCTCCGTCTCCGTATCTTTTTTCTTTATTAAAATATACAGAGTCTGAACCGGTGTGGCTAAAAACTCCATCCAGTATAATTCTTATACCATAAGCCTTTGCCTCTTTACATAATTGCGAAAAATCTTCGTTTGTTCCAAGTAATGGGGCTGCTTTTAAATAATCTGCCGTGTTATATCTGTGGTTTGCGTGGGCTTCAAAAATAGGGTTTAAATATAAGATAGTAACACCAAGTTCTTGTAAATATGGTAATTTGCTTTGTATTCCCTTAAAATCGCCGCCAAAATAATCCATATTCAAATAGCCACCTTTTTCAGTAGGCCAAAAATACGGTTCACCTTTTTCATTTTCACGTAAAATTCTGTCTGAAAACGGCATTTTAATTTTCTGTTTGCTTTTAAAAAACCTATCCGGGAATATCTGGTACATTACTCCGCCCATTAGCTCTTTTGGTGTTTCAAACAATTTTTCATACACGGTAAGTTGCCATTGTGGCCCGTCTTCAACAGATATATACGCTTGCCCACAGCTTGACCTAAAAAGCTTTTTATAATCTGTGTACAAATCAAAATGATAAAAATAAATACCTACTTTTTCAGGTGTAATGGTTATAGAAAATTTTTGCCTTTCCCCTTGTGATTCTTGCTTTTTCATTACAAGCAGGGATGGCATTTCGCCATCCCTACCAAAAATAATATGAGGCGTATTACAATTTATATCAAATGGTATACTCAGTACAAATGTAACGCTTTCGCCGTTTCTAATAGCTCCAAACGGTTTTTTAAACTCTTCACTCATGCTGTTATAAATATTATGCATTTTACCACGCTTTCAAATATGTGTAAGACTGCCCTTGTTTTTACTTAACAGGTGAAACGCCCCAAATTCGGTTTGCATAATCAAATACTGAACGGTCGGCTGAAAATACGCCACTATTTGCAATGTTCATAAGGCTCATTTTATTCCATGTTTTTGTGTCCTTATAAAGTTCGCTTAACTTATTTTGCGCTTTTCTGTATTCAGTAAAGTCTGCCATAACCATATAAGGGTCTGCAGTTCGTAAATTATTAACTATTTCATGGAAGTTTTCATTGTTAAATCCTTTTTCTAAGAAAGATAAAACATTTTTTGCCTCATCATTATTATCTATAAATGTCATTGGATGATAACCAAACTGTTTTAATTCATTAACCTCATGTGTGCGCATACCAAATATTATTTCGTTTTCTTGGCCTGCTGCGTCTGCAATTTCAACATTGGCGCCATCTAATGTGCCAATAGTAATTGCACCGTTAAGCATAAATTTCATGTTGCCTGTTCCGCTTG
>CAYJDK010000180.1:3363-4293 GCA_964368905.1 uncultured Bacteroides sp. | reverse complement strand
AATTATTTTGCTGTGGCTGCACTGTGTTTTGCTGTGGTGTAAAATTATTTTGCTGCGGTGCATTTTGTAAAGTGCTTTCTTGCCCGTTTTCAAAGCTAAAATCTTCAAGTGTTTCTAAGCTTTGCATTTCAGTATTTTCAACATTAAATGGGTCAGTGTTTATACTGTCAATATAGGCTGTTTGCTCACTTTCAATAATGTTTGCCACGTTTTGCTTGTTTTCATCGCCATATTCATTTATTTCACTAGCATCTTCAAGCTCGTTTTTGCTTTCATCGTTAATGTCATTGTAATTCTGTGCTTTACTGTTATCATTCATCATACAAACACGCAAAGCTCTTATTTCTAATATCTTACTATACAAAAAACCGCCTATTGCTATTGCCAACACAAGACAACACGCCAGCATTAATATTTTTATTTCTAGTGTAAATACTTGTGTTGTTACAAGCAAAAACACTGAAACCGCCAACAATACACAAAGTGTTACCGTTGCAGCAATTGTGGCTACTATTTTGCGTTGCAATTCTTTTTGTTCCATTAATGTTTCACTCCAATTTGTACCTGCGCTTTTTTGTATAAATGTTTTATATAAAATTAACATTTATGTTGCGCATTTTTTAATATTTATAAAATGCAAAAACACAAGTCTTATGCTAATTTATATTATTACTTTGTTCCAAATATTCTGTCCCCTGCATCGCCTAAACCCGGAACTATGTAACCGTTTTCATTTAAACATTCGTCTTTTGCCGCAGCATAAATTAAAACATCCGGATGTGCGCTGCTAAGTTTTTCTATTCCTTCCGGTGCGGCTATTATTGATAAAAACCTAATGTTTTTTGCTCCACGTTTTTTTATTTGGTTTATTGCGTCTACTGCGCTGCCACCCGTTGCAAGCATTGGGTCAAGCACAAAAACTTCTCTCTC
>CAYJDK010000180.1:0-3353 GCA_964368905.1 uncultured Bacteroides sp. | reverse complement strand
GCTATGTCTTCCGGTAACTTACAATAATATTCAACAGGTTCTAATGTTGTTTCATCTCTGTACATGCCAATATGCCCAACTTTTGCGGCCGGCAGTAATGCAAGCATACCGTCTACCATTCCAAGGCCTGCACGTAAAATAGGAACAAGCGCTAATTTGCGCCCTGCTAACATTTTTGTTTTTGCAACCGCCATTGGTGTTGTAATTTCTACTTCTTCCGTTGGCAAATCACGTGTTGCCTCATAACATAAAAGCGATGCTATCTCGCTTACAAGTTCTTTAAACTCTTTTGTTCCTGTATTTTTGTTTCTTAACAAACTAACTTTGTGCTGTACAAGCGGGTGATTCATTATAATAGGTTCTTTGTTCATAATAGTCTCCGTTTCAAATATAAAATTTAATATATTTATTATGTAATACTGCATATGTGTTAACAATGTTACTTTTGCTTTTGTTTTTGCAAAGTCTTTGTTTGCCGGCTATACTGCTATGCTTGCCTATTTATTATTTTTTGCTTTCTTTTTGCTTTAAACTGCGCTCTGCCAATGTTAAGCGCAAGTATATAGGCAACAATTTTTCAGGCTCAACACAAATTTGCTGTTTATGCATTTCGGCAGCAATTTCACATATTGCAAAGGCTCTTCCGTTTATTATGCTATCATCACATTTAATAAAATTGCTGTGTGTTATTAAACTGCACCCGTCTCCTATGCAGTGCACAACATTACCTTTTGCGTGCAAATTACAAAGTTCATTTGCTTTTTGCTCAAATTCTTGTGCCGGTAGTATTTCGTCTTTTGAAAGCCGTTTAATTTCGCTGCCATTTTTTAAAAACACCGCACCGTACACATGTTCTCTGCGGGCGTTTAACACCGCCGCAATTACTCCACTGTAAGGCAAGCTTTGTGCAAGTGCCTTTAGGCTTGAAACAGGCGCACAAAGTGTATTGTTTATAAACGCAAAACCCTTTATTAATCCCACGCCTATTCTAATTCCGGTAAAACTACCGGGTCCTGCCGTTACCGCATATAAATCTATATCGCTTGTGGTAAGCCCACTTGCGCTAAATGCGTTGTGGCACATGTTAAGCAATGTTTCACTATGTGTGTTTTGCAAAGATATGTAGCTCTCATATATTAGCAGGCCGTTATCACTAATTGCAACGCCTGCTGTTTTTTTTGCGCAATCCAATGCAAATATTTTCAAACTGCGCCTCCATTTTTAATTGTAATAATTCTTATATCGTTTTCTTCCATTTTTATGTCTACGTTTATGGCATCTTTAGTGTCAATTACATCTAAAAAGTTTTCGCTCCATTCTGCCGCAACAACAGCGCCACTTTCTAAATAATCAAAAAATCCTGCTGTTTCTAAATCTTCCTCGCTTGTAATGCGGTATAAATCAAAATGTGCAAAGGTTTTTGCGCCTTTATATACATTTACAATTGCAAAAGTTGGGCTGTTTACTATTTCTTTGCAACCCAGTGCTTTTGCTATTCCTTTACAAAAAGTTGTTTTGCCGGCTCCCAAATCACCTGTAAACAATATTAACGAGCTTTTTTTTAATGTTTTCCCCAATATTTGCCCAAGTTCTATTGTTTGTTGCTCGCTTAATGTTTTATAAATTGCCAAGTTAAATAAAACCTCCGTTACAGGTTATAATATTAAAAAATAAAGCCACATAGCAAAAAGTCTGTATACGCTTTAATTATACTATAAAATATGGCACTATGTAAAGCGCGCAGTAAAAATATACTATATAATTTAATTTACATTTTTTGTGTATTTTGTATATTATTATACAAAAACACATGGTTTTTTATTGCTTTATTTATTATAACAAACAAAAAAAATATTGTTTTTAAATAAAAACAATATTTTTTCTGCCAAAGGGCAGCTTTTATTAATTAAACATGCATATTTATTATGCTTTTGCTTTTTAGCTGTTAAACGCATTATTAAATGTTTTACGCCCTGCAATAAGTATAATTGCACCAATTAAAAACAATATAATTATTGAAAAAATTGCATAAGAGCTACGCCCTGTAAATGTGCGAACAAATGCATAAATAGCAGGCCCCATAATTGTAGACACTTTGCCAAATATGTCAAAAACACCAAAGTACTCGTTTGAATACTCTGCAGGTATTATTTTACCAAAATACGAACGTGAAAGTGCCTGTATACCGCCTTGCACAAGGCCAACACACGTTGCCAGTATCCAGAATATTGTAAGGGCTTGATCGTTAGTTAAAAAGGCTTCTTCTATACCATACCCCATAAAAAAGCCCAATATGCAAATAAAAAAGTATATAAAAACAGAGACAATAAGCATGTTTATAGAGCCAACCTTACCTGCCACTTTACCAAACAAAATAGCACATGGAAACGCCACTATTTGAGTAACAAGCAATGCTAAAATCATGCCTGTTGTGTCTAGCCCTAAAGATGCGCCGTAAGCAGACGACATTGAAATAACAGTATGAACACCGTCTATATAAAAAAAGTATGCTATCATAAAAAGAAAGAGTGCTTTATTTGTAAACATATGTTTCATGCTTTTTGCAAGGTTTTTAAATGCGGTGCCTAAAATATTTGTTTTTGGCATTTCAGTGCCAAAGCGTTGGTTGCAGTTTTTAAGTATGGGCACAGAAAAAACAGCCCACCACACAGCACATATTATTATAGAAATTTTTACGGCTAAAATTGAGTCTACCCCAATTGCCGGGCCAAACATTGTAAGTGCAATACATGCTACAAAAGGTATTGTGCTACCGCCAATATACCCAAGCCCATATCCCCATGCCGAAACTCTGTCCATTCTTTCAAGGGTGGTTATGTCTGTAAGGAAGCTGTCGTAAAAAACGCAAGACCCGTTAAAGCCTATTGCTGAAAAAATGTAGCCTACCAGTAAACCTTGCCAGTTATTAAAAAGCGCACAAGACAGTGTTGCAACAAGGCCTATAATTAAAAACATTGCAAGCAGCTTTTTTTTCATGCCTTTGTAGTCTCCAATAGAGCCAAGTATTGGAGAAAGCACCGCAACACACGCTGTTGCTATTGATGTGCCTATGCCAAACCATGCGTCTCCACCTTGGCCCATTACGCCTGCAAAGTATATGGGAAATATTGCCGCAACCATTATTGTTGCATAAGAAGAACATGCCCAGTCATACATTATCCAGCTTTTTTCTTGCTTTGTAAATTTCGCATCATTTTTTTTTGAAACGTACATTTGTTTGCTCCGTTCTTTTGCCAAAAACACAAGTTATGGCATATATTATTTTAAAGTGTTTATTAATTATTAAAATTAAAAAACTAAAACACACTTGTTTTAAATAACTCCTGCAGTAT
>CAYJDK010000179.1:420-4324 GCA_964368905.1 uncultured Bacteroides sp. | reverse complement strand
GTTAATATCTTTGCATCTAAAATCTCGCAAATTTCTTTTATAGTCATTATTGGTCACTCCTTTTTTTTGTGCCTTATTAAATAAATTATAAGTCATAGCATTAAAAAGGGCAATACTTTTAAATGTATAAAAATACCAATATATTCGTATTAACGCATTTTATTCTGTTTTGCCATAAAATGTATAATATTTTTTGTGAAAATGCACAGTTTTTATGTTATTTTTTCTACAATGTTTTAAAATATAGTTGTTTAAATTTATCGAAATTTTAATAATTATCTGATATAATATAAAATAGTGCCATAAGACAAAAATAATAAAAAATGGCATATTTAAAAACAGGAGGCAATAAAAGTATGAGGCGTTTTTCTACTGTGCCATTTGCAGGCACAAAAGAGCAGGAAGCGCAGATGTTAAACTGGCTGAAAGAAAATAAAGAGATGCCGGGCGTAGCAATGTCTGCACTGCAAAAAGCACAAGATATTTACGGCTATTTGCCAATAGAGGTGCAGCGTTTAGTTGCAGATAACCTTGACAAACCATTGGCAGAAATTTATGGAATAGCAACGTTTTACTCTCAGTTTAGCTTAACACCGAAAGGCAAGTACAAAATTAACGTATGTCTTGGTACTGCTTGCTATGTTAAAGGCAGCGGTAAAATTTTTGAAAAGCTAGAAACAAAATTAAAAATTAAAGGCGGCGAATGTACTGCAGACGGCAAATTTAGCCTTGATGCATGTAGGTGCATTGGTGCATGTGGCCTTGCACCGGTGCTTACAATTAACGAAGATGTTTATGGCCGTTTAACAGGCGATGAACTCGACGCAATGATTGCAAAATATTAAATGAAAAAATAAAGGTGCATAAATGCAAGAATTATCCATGAATGTACTTGACATAGCCGAAAACTCTGTTTCTGCGGGGGCAAGTGTTGTTAACATTACACTTGATTTTAACACAGAAAAAAGTACACTTTTGCTTACAATAGAAGATAACGGTAAAGGCATACCTATGGAAATGCTTGAAAACATTACAGACCCGTTTGTTACAAGCAGAACAACGAGAAAAGTTGGGCTGGGCTTGCCATTTTTAAAAATGGCAGCAGAATTAACGGGCGGAAGTATGCAGATAACGTCTAAAGTTGGCGAGGGTACTAAAGTGAGCGCCGTATTTACAACAGGGCATATAGATTTAGCGCCCATTGGTGATATGGCAAGCACAATAGCAACACTTATACAGTGTAACCCTGAAATGGATTTTGTTTATACGGTTAAATGTGACGAAGAAAGCTTTTGTGCCGACACGCGTGAAATTAAGGTTGTGTTGGACGGAGTGTCTACACAAAGCCCCGAGGTTGCATTATGGTTAAGGGAATATTTGCATGAAAACACCGAGCCTATATTAAAAAGGAGTAACGCAATATGAAGAGTTTACAAGAACTTGCCGCATTACGCGACAAGATGAAACAAACAGTAAACACACGTGAAGCATCTGAAGATTCTACACGCGTAGTAGTGGGCATGGCAACTTGCGGCATAGCAGCAGGTGTGCGCCCTGTATTAAACGAATTTACAAAATTGGTTGCAGAGGCACAATTACCTGCAATAGTAACACAAACAGGTTGTATAGGTATTTGCCAATATGAGCCTGTTGTTGAAGTTTACGAAACAGGTAAAGAAAAAGTTACATATGTTAAAATGACACAAGAAAAAGTAAAGCGCATTGTTGACGAGCACCTAAACCAAGGCCAGCCCGTTATTGAATACACAATAGGCGCTATTAAGAATTAAAAGGAGGAGAGCAAATGTTTAGAAGTCATGTAATGGTTTGCGGCGGCACAGGCTGCGCTTCCTCCAGTAGTGAAAAAATAATAACTGCTTTTGAAAAAGAAATAAAAGCTGCACATTTAGAGGAAGAAGTAAAAGTTGTGCGCACAGGTTGTTTTGGCCTATGTGCACTTGGCCCAATTGTTGTTATTTACCCGGAGGCAAGTTTTTACAGTAATGTTAGTTTAGATAATGTAAATGAAATTGTTACAGAGCACCTTTTAAAAGGACGCCCTGTAAAACATCTTTTATACGATGAAACAGTTAGCGATGATGGCAACACAATAAAAAGCCTTGACGAAACGGCTTTTTATAAAAAACAAGTGCGTATAGCACTGCGCAATTGTGGTGTTATTAACCCTGAAAGCATTGATGAGTACATTGGTTTTGACGGTTACCAAGCGCTTGGTAAAGTGTTAACAGAAATGAAACCGGCCGAAGTTATTCAAACTATGCTTGACTCAGGCTTACGCGGAAGAGGCGGCGCGGGCTTCCCAACAGGTTTAAAATGGAAGTTTGCGGCAAATAATGAATCTGACCAAAAATATGTATGTTGTAACGCCGACGAAGGTGACCCGGGTGCATTTATGGACCGTAGCGTTTTAGAGGGTGACCCACACGTTTTAATTGAAGCTATGGCAATTGCCGGTTATGCAATTGGCGCTACAAAAGGTTACGTTTATGTTAGGGCAGAATACCCAATAGCTGTAGACCGTTTGCAAATAGCAATTAATCAGGCAAGAGAATATAATTTGCTTGGCAAAGATATATTTGGCACAGGTTTTGAGTTTGACCTTGAAATTAAACTTGGCGCAGGCGCTTTCGTTTGTGGCGAAGAGACAGCACTGTTAACTTCTATTGAAGGAAACAGGGGCGAGCCACGCCCACGCCCACCGTTCCCAGCCGTTAAAGGTTTGTTTGGAAAACCAACAATTCTTAACAACGTGGAAACTTATGCAAACGTACCACGCATTATTTTAAATGGTGCAGAATGGTTTGCAAGCATGGGTACAGAAAAAAGTAAAGGCACAAAAGTTTTTGCACTTGGTGGCAAAATAAACAATACAGGCCTTGTTGAAATACCTATGGGTACTACATTACGTACTATTGTTGAAGAAATTGGCGGCGGTATTCCCGATGGCAAAAAATTTAAAGCAGCACAAACAGGCGGCCCTTCAGGCGGTTGTATCCCTGCAAAACTTATTGATACAGAAATTGACTATGACAACTTGCTTTCTATCGGCAGTATGATGGGTTCAGGTGGACTTATTGTTATGGACGAAGAAACATGTATGGTTGACATTGCTAAGTTCTTCTTAGAATTTACTGTTGAAGAGAGTTGCGGCAAGTGTACACCATGTCGTGTTGGTACAAAACGCTTGCTTGAGCTTTTAGACAAAATTACAAACGGCAAGGGCACATTAGAAGATTTAGATAAAATTGAAGTACTTTCAGACTTTATTAAATCAAACAGCCTTTGCGGTTTAGGCCAAACTGCACCAAACCCTGTTCTTTCAACAATGCGTTATTTCCGTGATGAATACGAAGCACACATTAAAGAAAAACGCTGTCCGGCAGGTGTTTGTAAAGCACTATTAAATTATGTTATAGACGCAGATAAGTGTAAAGGTTGTACACTTTGCGCAAGAATATGCCCTGTTGGTGCTATTTCAGGCGAAGCAAGAGCTCCGCACGTTATAGACACTGAAAAATGTATTAAATGCGGTGCGTGTATTGAAAAATGCAAGTTTGACGCAATAAGCAAGGTTTAAGGAGGATAGCCACACAATGGATACAGTAAATATAAAAATTAACGGCGTGGCATACGATGTTGCCGCCGGCAGTACTATTTTACAGGCTGCACGTAGCGTGGGCATCGACATCCCCACACTGTGTTACCTAAAAGAAATTAATGAAATTGGCGCATGCAGAATTTGTGTTGTTGAAGTAGTAGGCGCACGCAGCCTTGTAACGGCTTGCGTACACCCTGTTAATGAAGGAATGGAAATTAACACAAATACAAGCAAAATACAAGAGAGCAGAAAAACAAACCTAGAACTTGCGTTATCTACACATAA
>CAYJDK010000179.1:0-410 GCA_964368905.1 uncultured Bacteroides sp. | reverse complement strand
CTTGTGTTCGCAGCACAGACTGTGAACTACAAAAACTTTGCCGCGATTACAATGTTAACAGCACAAGGTTTACAGGCGCTATTGAAGCTTACAAAATCGATGACAGTGCTCCTCACATGGTGCGCGATAATTCTAAATGTATACTTTGCCGCCGCTGTGTTTCTGCTTGTGCACAAAACCAAGCAGTTGGCGTAATTGGCGCACAAGAAAGGGGCTTCCACACACATATAGGTTGTGCGTTTGAGGCAAATCTTGCTGAATCTCCTTGTATATCTTGTGGCCAATGTATAGTTGTTTGCCCAACAGGCGCACTAAGCGAAAAAGACGATACAGGAAAAGTTTGGGAAGCTTTAAATAACCCTGAAAAACACGTTGTTGTACATACAGCACCTAGTGTTCGTGCTACATTG
>CAYJDK010000178.1:0-4339 GCA_964368905.1 uncultured Bacteroides sp. | reverse complement strand
TACACTTTTGTTGTGTAGCCGTTTTGTTTTTTTATTTTTAAAAAGTTATTTTAATACAAAATAAGCTTTACATTGGACTTTTGCCTCCTATTTTATAAATTACTGTGCCACCATAACACTTGCATGGCGTATAACTTTGTCTGAAAGCATATAACCTGTTTGCAAAACTTGTAACACTGTTCCGCTTTCAACTTCCTGTGCTGCCTCTTGCTGGGCTACTGCGGCGTGTAAATTTGGGTCAAACATTTTACCAATTGCATCAATTTCTGTTACACCCAATGTTTCAAATGCCTTTTTACATTGTTCAAGTGTCATTTCAACACCTTTTTTGTAGTTTAAATCTTCTGTCTCTACGCTAATTGCAAGCATTAAAGTATCAATAACCGGCAATAGTTTTTCTATTGCATGTGTCACACCAAAAGAAAACGATGCATCTTTTTCCCTTGAACTTCGCTTTCTGAAATTTTCATATTCCGCAGCTGTTCTGAGCAATGTGTTGTTTGAGTCATCCAGTTGTTTTTTTAGTTTATCACACTCAGCTTTTGCCGCAGAAAGCGCTGCCGCAGATTTTGCATTTCCTTGCTTTGTCGTTTTTTTACTGCCATTTTCTTCTTTTTCAGTTTGCTCTTTTTGTTCTTGCTTTAATGTCTCTTGCTCATTATTATTTTGTGCTTTTTCTTCATTAACAGTGTTTTCTTTAACTTCTTCGTTTTCATTTTGTGCATTGTGTGTTTCTTTGCTCATTTTTATTTCGCTCTCCTGTATCATTTTATATTTGCCTCCTCACTTTTGCCGGACATGTACTCGCTTAATATTTGTGCAAAATATTCAAGCCTGCTCATCATATAAATAAAATTCATTCTAGATGGACCTATAATTGATATTACACCGGTTCTTCCTCCACCTGCATAATACTGTTTGCCTATTATACAATAACCCGGAAGTGGATATTCATAAATATCTTCTCCAAGTAAAATGCTTGTATGCACCGAGTTTAAACTTAAACAACTGCATGCTGCCTTATTGTTGCTAAAAAGTGCAAGTAAATTTCTCAAAGTTACATCAGAAATTCCATGCTTTAATAAATTTTCTTGGCCTTCAATGTGAGCTATTTGCCTATCACATTCGTTAATAATTTTAGTAGCAGCTAAAATTCCCGGTAAAAGAAATTCTCCAACATTACTTAAATTGTTAACAGCAACATTCACACGCTGTAAATCCAAATCTTTTGGGTTAACAAAAGTTAAAAACTTATTTAGTATTTGTTCAAGCACTTTTAAATCTTTAGTTTCTAAAGGCTTTGCAAATTTTGCTGTTCTTGTTAAAACTCCGCCGGCATTTGTTACAGCTAGCACTACCGCAGCGTATAAACCTACTCTTACAATTTCAAAGTGTGCTATGCACATATCTTTACTTTCCGGTGTAGTGGTTGCAGCTGCAAACCCCGTATAAAACGCTAGTGCCTTTGCTGTGTCTATTGTTATACGTTGTGGGTCAAAATCCATTTCAACAAATAAATCTTTTATGTGCTTTCTCTCAATTTGTGTCAACGGTGCGCCACTGTCCATCAAGTTATCAATATAGTATCTGTACCCTTTAACGCTTGGTATTCGCCCTGCGCTTGTGTGCGGTTGTTCAAGCAAACCCAGCTTTGTAAGTGCTGCCATTTCACTTCGTAATGTTGCACTGGAAACAGCCATGCTAAAATGGCGTGCAAGCAATGTGCTTCCCACCGGTTCACCGTCTAGGCTATAAAGCCGTACAACTGTTTTTAACACCTGATTTTTACGTTTATCCATATCGCCTTAATCACCTGCTTTGATATAGATTTTGGCACTCTACATCTTCGAGTGCTAATTTTATTTTACACAACTTTTTAATAATGTCAAGTACTATTAAAAAAAATTAACAACTTTAACATTTTTGACATATTTTAATAAAATATGAACACCACGAATATTAATTAAAATTATATATAATACTTAAGTAATTGCACTAATAATTATTTAATTGTAATTGAATAATTATTTGCACTTGGCAAATACTATTTAAAAAGGCAAAATAAACCATATATTTTTTGTTTATTATAATTTATTATTTTTTTAGCCGCAAAGTTTAAGGTACCTTTAGCTATTAATAGCCTTTGTTGCGGCAGAACGGAGAAAAAATGAAAGCAACTGGAATTGTAAGACGTATTGATGACCTTGGCCGAGTTGTTATACCAAAAGAAATAAGGCGCACTCAGCTTATACGTGTGGGTGACCCACTTGAAATTTATGTTTCAGGCAATAATGAAGTAATTTTTAAAAAATATTCTCCTATGGGAGAATTAAACACACTTGCACAAAGTTATGTTGACATACTTTATAAAAACATGGGTATAATGGCAATTGTAACAGACAGAGACCATGTTATAGCGGCGTGTACCACACTGCGTGAAACACTTGAAAAGCGAATAACAAAAAGCTACGAGGGCATTGTTGAGCTTAGACGAGCAACAGTTACAAGTGAAAACCCAATTATTATATGTGACGACGCATTATTTTACGCGCGAGCAATTGCACCTGTAATTTGCCAAGGAGATATTATTGGCAGCGTAGCATTTGTTGATTTAACAAGTGATGCAATTAACTCTAATTACGAAATTAATGTGCAAAATGCGCTTTCTCACATAAATGTTGCGGCTTTGGTAATGGGCAGGCAAATGGAAGATTAAGCATTAAAAATAAAGTAACGGTTTAATAAATTTTGCAATATAATAAGTAAAGACACATTTGCAAAAAATAAATAAATTCGCTATTGACATTTATATTTTTTTGTTGTATTATGATATCAATTCAAAAATATTTGATTTGATGTTGTGCATACTAACACTTTAATATGTATAATAATATTTTATTAGCAAAGGATGGTTTATGTGAAAGACGATGCTGCAGCAATAGCAAAAATTTTTAAAGCTTTATGCGATGAAAACAGAGTTAAAATTGTTAAATTGCTACAAAACGGAGAAAAATGTGCTTGCAATATTTCAGACACACTTGGGCTTTCGCAGTCTAAGCTTTCTTACCACATGAAAATACTTTGCGAGGGCGGAATTATTGAATGTTGGTACGTTGGCAAGTGGACACATTATAAAATTAGCGAAAACGGCAGTGAAAACGCTATAAATGTTTTAAAAGAACTTACAAGTGCTACCAATTTAAATGAAAATTGCGCTTGCACAAAACAAGCTATTTAATGTTTTAAAATTATGGCCATCTAAATTTAAAGATGGCTTTTTAAATAAAATTAACATCAAAAAAAATTGATTTAACAAATGATACAATAAAATTCAAATAATTTGCACATTGTGTGCTGTAAATGTTTTTAACAATTAAAATATTATTTTAAAAGGTAGGTAATCTTATGCAAGTACTCTCTAATGGGTGGAACTTTTTTCAAAACCAAATTCTCGGAATGAAATGGCTTAACACTGGTGTGGGCAATATTTTGCAATCACTTGGGCTTGATATATCTTCTGCCATAGGTGCAAGTGTTCAATTTTTTATTTACGATGTAATTAAAATTACAATATTACTTTGTTCTTTAATATTTGTAATATCTTATATACAAAGTTATTTTCCCCCTGAGAGGAGCAAAAAAATATTAGGACGTTTTAAAGGCATCTGGGCAAACATTGTTGCCGCTTTACTTGGCACTGTAACACCTTTTTGCTCTTGTTCGTCTATTCCACTTTTCATGGGCTTTACAAGTGCGGGTTTGCCTGTAGGTGTAACGTTTAGCTTTTTAATTTCTTCACCTATGGTAGATTTAGGTAGCCTTGTTTTATTAATGAGTATTTTTGGAACAAAAGTTGCTTTTGCCTATGTTATTGTAGGTTTAATAATTGCAGTTATAGGCGGAACGTTGCTACAAAAAATGGGTATGGATAAGTATGTTGAAGATTTTATTTTAAACGCCGGAAGCATTGATATAGAATCTGTTGACCTTACAAAAAAAGAACGTGCTATTTTTGCAAAAGAACAAGTTGTTTCTACGTTCAAAAAAGTTTTTCCATACATTCTTGTTGGCGTAGGCATTGGGGCGGTTATACATAACTGGATACCACAAAGTATTATAGAGACTGTTTTAGGAAGCAATAACCCATTTGGTGTTTTACTTGCCACTCTTGTTGGTGTTCCTATGTATGCCGATATTTTTGGCACTATACCTGTTGCAGAAGCACTACTTGCTAAAGGCGCACAATTAGGTACTATATTATCGTTTATGATGGCAGTAACAGCTTTAAGTTTGCCTTCTATGATAATGTTAAAAAAAGCTGTTTAGCCTCGCCTTTTGG
>CAYJDK010000177.1:0-4348 GCA_964368905.1 uncultured Bacteroides sp. | reverse complement strand
CCCGTTTTATGTTATATTTTCTAAAGGGCAAGGGGAAGGCGAAGAGGTTAAGCTACCAAACTTTTTAACAATGAGTGTAGACGAGGCAAAAGCATTTGCCACAGAAAATAAAATTGTATTAAACATTATTGAAGAATTTAGCGAGACTATACCTGAAGGCCAGGTAATTAGCCAAAATATAAAGGCAGAGGAAACAGTAAGAGCAGGAGACACAGTAATACTTAATGTGTCTTTAGGCGAAGAGATAATTGTGCCTGATTTTTATAAACTCAGCAGAAAAGAAGCAGAAATAAAAGCACAACAACTTGGCATTACAACCATAATTACAGAAAAATACACACTGGGGTATGATAAAGACAAATTGGTATCACAATCAATACGCTCTGGAACCCTTTATGATGATGAGGATATTATTGAACTTGTGTATTCTCTTGGGTTTAAAATAGTAATACAGTCTTTTGTAGGTAAAACAGAAGTTGATGTTAGAGAATGGATAACACCATTTAATGAAGAAGGGGCAAGTTTAAAAGTTAACACAACTTATACATCATCAAGCGAGCCCGCCGGTACAATATTGTCACAAGATAAAATAGACTATACCTTAACAATAACAGATACAATTAATTTTGTTGTTTCAAAAGGTGGCATTGTATACGTACCTAATTTTGTTTCTCCACAAGGAACGCCGTTTGAAAATATTATTACAAGGGAAAAGGCAATTGATATTTGCACACAATTGCAGCTTGTGCCGGTGTTTATTGAAGAGGCAAGCGCAGGAAGAATGTCCGGCGAGGTATATTGGCAAAGCATACAAGCAGGAAGCGAAGTTAAACCGGGCGATACAATTACTTTAAAATACAACCCCGTTGCAACAATGTACACGGTGCCTGATTTTACAGGTTTAACAGAGGCTGAAATTATAGGCTCTATATATAACTCGCAGTTTACCATTTCTTTCGATAATTCGGAATATTCTGCAGGAAATATAGGCAAAGCATTTAGTCAATCTGTTGCAGTGGGCTCAAATGTGCCGGCAAATACTAATATTACAGTAAAAATAGGTAACAATACACCACCGGCAACACCTTAATTTTAAATAAAAAACCGTTTTGTTTGTGTGTTTCAAACAAAACGGTTTTTTGTTATGTTGTCTTAAAAATTTTAACTTAATTTATATATATATATTGATTTGTTTTTTAAATTAGGTTAAAATTAGCTAGATAAGTTTTTATAAACTTGTCTTAAAATTATTAATTTTTTAGGAGAGATATCATGAATAATTCATATTTTGACGGCGGTTTACTTAGTTATATAGGCTGGACCGTTTTAGGAGCTATAATAACAACGTTAACTTTTGGGCTTGCATACCCATGGGCACTTTGCATGGTTTATGGTTGGAAAATAAACCACACGGTAGTTCAAGGGCAAAGGTTAAAATTTATAGGCACACCGTTAGGGCTTTTTGGCAACTGGATTAAATGGTTGCTTTTATGCATAATAACATTAGGCATTTATTCTTTTTGGCTATTTATAGCACTTGAAAAATGGAAAGTTAAAAATACAATTTTTGCATATAACTATTAAAATATAATTTTATGAAACAGGCAATATGTGTGATGAGCCGAAACTGTCGTTAAACGCTAAGCAATACACAGACACGGCGTTATAGTCATCTGTATTAATGCTTTGCGGCAACTCAATAATTAATGTTTCGCCTTCATATGCATCAACAATAATATCGCTAAGTGCCTCGGCATGAACGTATTTGTTGTCATCACCAATATTACCTATTGATATATATGTGTCCGGGGCTTTGCCGTCATAATAAAAATTGGATACTTCTAAAGTGTTATTTGAAAAAAAGGTAAACGTAGCAGAAACATTATGCTGCCCGTTTGTAATTGTAGCTGTTTTCGTTACTACAACTGTCTCTTTTGTTTCATCTTCGCTATCTTTAGCGTCTGCTGTGTCTGCACCATTACTTTGGGTGCTATCACTGTCTTCTTGTAAAAAGGCAGAGCTTTCAGAGTTTTGAGATGAAGAGCTTTGAATTTGTGTATCGCTTTCTTTTGCACAACTAAACATAAATATCACGCATAAAAATACAAATAAAATAAGTAATGTTTTTTTCATAATGGCCCCCTTTTTTTACATTATATCACAAAATTTTTAAAAAAGATATTACATTAAAAATATAAAGCAGCCTCAAATTGTATAGTTTGTACAATTTGGGGCTGCTTTATATTTAAATATTAGATATGCGTTATTTCGCAGTAACTTTTAATTATAACAAATCTTCAAAAAAGCAAGACTCATAATTATGTTTATGCAGTGTTTTAAAACAAAGTTCCATTTTTTGCGCGTAATCTTCCTGATAATTTTTATAATCCTTGTAAAAATACTGCTCGTTAGTCATTATTTGCACAACAGCATTATTGCACAATCTGTTTAAAAGCGTCGTAAATCATTTATACTTACCCTGTCAACAATTAAATGGTTTAGCAAATAAGTAATGTTTGTGTCTTTTTCATAATAAAAATCATTTTCGCGTAGAGCTTCTGCCTGTGCGCTGTTTAAATGGTATTGAAGCGCTAAATTCCCCTCTTGCTTAAACGCCATGGCAATAAGCCCTTTAACGCCACGTTTACCTAAAGCCGTTATGCCTTGCTTTGTTGCGGCTACGTAATGTAGAGTAGTTGTTGTTGCAATTATGCTTTTTGGCACAATTCTTAAAAGTTCGTTTTGAACTTTGTCAAAATCTGATATAAGTTCCTGTGCTGTGGCGTTTTCATATGGAAAAGCAGGGTTATTATGTGCACTGTGAAACGACATTTTTAACCAGTTTGAACAATTTTCAAATTGGTTAAAATATGTTTCTGGAACATCTGAAAGCGAAAACCCGCCATTATTGTATGAGTAAAACATGTTAAGCTGAAATTTTGCACCATATTCGTTATGCATTTTATATAAAAGGGCCAAATATGGGTGCTCTAGTATGTTTTTGTATTGGCCCTGTGTTATTTCTTGCAAAAATCTAATATTATCGTCTAGTGTAAAACATAATTTTTTCATATCATATCACTAATTTTTAAAGACATATCTTTTAAATAATCTTCCCACGTGCTCCATGAATGTTTTCCCTCGGTTTGTGTGAATTCACAAGCTTTAGCTTTGTTTTTAATTATACTTTCAAATTCAACAACATTTTCATATAAAAAATCTTGTTTTCCGCAATATATATTAACAGGTGGTAAAACACTACTTGTGTTTTTAATTTGGTGTATTAAATCATGTTCGCTGTTTTCAAGCAAATCTAAGTTAAAAATATTGTTTAATGCAAATTGTTCATTGCTAAAATCGCAAGTGTCACGCAAACCATCTTTTGAAACAAATACAATATCTGTAAGCGGTGAAAGCAAAAACACAGAACTAAAAAGAGCCGGTGATTTGAGCATCCATTTAATTGCACCGTAACCACCCATAGAAATACCGCCAACAAATGTTTTATTTACATTTAAATTATACATTTTATTTATTATTTCAGGCACTTCGCAAAAAATATGTGTTTCATACTTGCTACCATGAATTTTATCTGTATAAAAACTATTTTGTGCATTAGGTATTACTATACAAACAGGCATACCATCAAAGTACCGCGCAACGGCACTATTTTGCAAAAAGCTTTTATAATCGTCTGAAAATCCGTGTAATAAGTAAAGTACATTTAAACCGTTATTAGGAACCGGCACATTATGCTCCGGCATTAGTATGCACATGTTTTGCCTACGGCAAAGAACGGTAGAAAAATAATTTACATCCATTTCTATCATAGAAAACCTCTTTTAATATGTTGCTAATACTATTTTTAATAATATTAGTTTAAGTTTTAAATAAGTAATGTGGGCGGCGGTGTTTTACCGCCGCCCACATTTTTTATACTACTATTATGCTTTGTTTTCGTAGAATTTAGCAGTTTCTGTTTTCATTTGTTCAATAAATTCTTCAGGTGTAATGTCACCAAAGAAAAGTGCATCGTCTGCCGGATAGAACACAGTTGCCCACCATTCAGGTGCAGCACTCATAGCGCCATCAAAGTTTTTGTGGTATCCTGTTGCAGCGTCAACAATAGGTTTAACGTCTTGTAGAACTTCAGGATAAATAGCGTCTGTACGTGCAGACATATTATCGCTTAATTCAACTAAACGGTCAGCTGCTTCTTTTGTGGAGCAGAAAGCAATAAAGTCTTTAGCTGCTTCTTTATTTTTTGCATCAGCAGGAACACTAAAGCCCATTAGTTGTGCTTCAACAATTGTTGCATCGCCTTTTCCGCCTTCAACTGAAGGGAATG
>CAYJDK010000176.1:0-4377 GCA_964368905.1 uncultured Bacteroides sp. | reverse complement strand
ATATTAATTTCATATATGTTCATTTTGTTTTTTGATATTAGCGCCAAAAGCAAATCTAATGGTCCTTCAAATTCATCTAATTTAAATGTTAAGCTCTTCATGTATCCCCTTAAAAAATTTTATAGAATATATATTCAGATAAACTATCCACAAAACTTGTTGCAAAATTTAATAAACCATAAATAGCGTTTGTTAAAAAGCTTAGCGGGTAATCTAAAAATCCTAGCCATAAGGCTGCAAAAAGTACAAGTATTAAATATCTTTCGTATCGCATCATTGAAAAATATGTTTTTTGCGGTAAAAAAAGCATTGCTAGCCTTGAACCATCAAGAGGTGGAATGGGTAACATATTAAAAACAGCAAGCGTTATATTTACATAAACCATTGTAACAAGCACTGTTGTAATAAATTCATAAACGTTATTGCCTGCTAAAAATGTACTTTGCGTGTTAAATATTACATAATAAGATGATGCATAATAAAAAATTTTATAAAAAAGTGTAAAAATAAAAGCAAGTAATATGTTAGAAATTGGCCCTGCAACTGCAGTTATTGCCATGTCTCTTTTTGGGGTTTTAAAATTACTTTGTGCATATGTTGGCACAGGTTTTGCCCACCCAAACCCAACAAGTATCATACATAAAGCGCCAATTGGGTCAAAATGTCTTGCCGGATTTAAAGATATTCTACCATAATTTTTTGCCGTTGGGTCTCCTAATTTATATGCTGTAAAAGCATGGGCAGACTCATGCACAGGTATAGATATAAGAAGCGCAATTGCACGTGCAGTATATACGGCTATTAAATTCCAATCCATTAAATATCTCTTTTCTAAATTAATTCAATACATTAAAGTATAGCACTTTGTATTTCAAATTTCAAGAAAAGTAATATAAAGCAACATGTTAGTAAAACATTTGCTAATTAAGCAAAATATTATTTAATGTGCTAAAATATGATATTAATATTTGTTTATTTTATAAAAAACATTGATTTTTTATTAATTTATTATATAATTTAATAGAACAAACTTTGAATTTTTTATTACAAAGTTATTTTTTTTGAGGAGAGTGAATTTTATTGGATAAGTATTTTCAAATTTCCGAGCGTGGTTCAACAGTAAGAACCGAAATTATAGCCGGGTTAACAACATTTTTTGCTATGGCATACATTGTTGTTACAAACCCAAACCAAGTTGTAGGCTTTAGCCATTTAGCTCCAGACGCTGACCCAGCTTTTCAACAAATATGGAATTCCGTATATGTTGCATCTATCATTGCGGCGGTAGTTGGTTCGGCATTAATGGCTCTTTATGCAAAAATGCCTTTTGCACAAGCATGTGGCATGGGCCTTAACTCTTTCTTTTTTGTTTCGTTTATTTTACCACAAATTATTTCAGGCAACAGCCCAATAGATGGTTACAGGGCAGGCCTTGTAATAGTTCTTGTGTCCGGGTTAGTTTTTCTTGTTTTGTCTGTTACAGGCGCAAGAGAAAAAGTAGCTAAAGCTTTGCCCGATTGTTTGAAAAAAGCAATACCGGCCGGTATTGGTTTGTTTATTGCGTTTATTGGTTTTCAAAACGCCGGCATTATTCAAACAAACCAATATGTGCTAGTTCAGTTTGTTGATATTCACGGTGCAATAACAAGTGAGGCAGGTTTTGTTTCTGTAGTTCCTGCTATTTTATCTTTGCTTGGTGTTTTATTAATAGCTATTTTTGACAAGCTTAAAGTTAAAGGTGGCGTTCTTGTTGCAATATTTGTAATTGCAATTATTTATTATCCTTTAACAGGTAGCGCAATCAGCTTTGATTTAAGCCAAGTAGGACAATCTTTTCAAGATTTTGCAGCAATAGGCATAACAGGTGTTTTCTCTGCTAAATCTTGGGCAGATGCTTTTGTTAACCCAACAGTTGGCGGCGCAATTACTGCAATAATGTTAGTAATAACATTTTGCATTGTTGATATGTTTGATACAATTGGAACACTTTACGGAACAGCATCTCAAGCTAATATGTTAGACGAAAACGGCGACCCAATTAACATTACAAAATGCATGGCTTGTGACTCAGTTGCAACAGTAGTAGGTGCAACTGCCGGTACATCAACATGTACAACATTTGTTGAGTCTGCCGCAGGCGTTGGCGCAGGTGGTAGAACAGGTTTATCAACACTTGTAACATCAATTTGCTTTTTAGCTTGTTTATTCTTAACGCCTCTTGCATCCATTGTACCGGCTTGTGCAACGGCTCCTGCATTAATTTACGTTGGCGTTTTAATGATGAGAAACTTCTCTAAAGTTGATATGCTTGACCCGCGTTCTTCTGTGCCTGCATTTTTATCACTTATTGCTATGCCTTTAACATATTCTATATCTAATGGTATAGGTATTGGTTCAATAGCATACGTTGTAATTACAATATTTACAGGCAAATTTACTAAAAAAGATATCGTTCCTTTAGTTATAGCAATTTTATTTATAGTTAAATTTACAACAGTTACAATTTAATTTTAAACTTTTACTTTAATAATAGCTGCGCAAAACGTTTATTAACACGTTTTGCACAGCTATTTTGTTAAAATGCTTTTGTTTTATCAATACTTTTATATTGTATTTATTTAAGGGGGCTATTATGTATAACCAATCAACCATAATAGAAAACAAAAAATATTTAGAATTGCTTTCAATTAGTTACCCTACTATTCAAACTGCTTCAACAGAAATAATTAACTTAACTGCAATATTAAATTTACCAAAAGGCACAGAACATTTTATTAGCGATTTACACGGTGAATACGAGGTTTTTACACATATTGTTAAAAACGCTTCCGGCTATATTAAAAGAAAAATAAATGTTTGTTTTGAAGATTCTATTAGCGAAGAAGAAAAAAATTCGCTAGCAACAGTTATATATTATCCGCAAGAAAAAATTGATTACATGAAAACTATTGGCCTTTGTACTAACGAATGGTACAAAAAAATATTAATGCAACTTGTAATTGTATGCAGAGTTGTAACATCTAAATATACACGCTCTAGAGTACGAAAGGCTTTGCCTGAGGATTTTAGGTATATTATTGATGAACTATTATATACAGACAACTACGAAATTAACAAACAAGAGTATTTTGACAATATTTTAGAAACTATTATTTCTATTGGCCGTGCAGACGGTTTTATTGTTGAGCTTTCTGTTTTATTACAAAAAATGGTTATAGATAGACTGCACATCATAGGTGATATATTTGATAGAGGCACAGGTGCGCATTTAATAATGGAAGACTTGTGTAAACATTCAAATGTGGACATACAATGGGGCAACCATGACGTTGTATGGATGGCCGCAGCACTTGGGCACTTGGCATCTATTGCAAATGTGGTGCGCACAAGTATACGTTATAATAATTTTAACAGCTTAGAAGAAGGATACGGTATTAACACACGCCCATTAGCTGTTTTCGCACTTGAAACATACAGAGACGATCCTTGTGAATTTTTTGCACCTAAAACTGTGGTAAAAAGCAAAAAAATAAGCGACATAGAACGCCAAAATTCTGAAATAGCTATTAAAGTAAACAAGGCCATTACAATTATACAAATGAAGCTTGAAGGGCAAATTATTAAAAAGCGCCCTGAATTTAATATGGAAAAACGTTTACTTTTACATAAAATAAACACTAAAGATAAAACTATTGAAATTGACGGTAAAACGTATGAAGTTAATGATGTAATGTTCCCTACTGTTGATTTTAATAACCCATATGAGTTAACAAAAGAAGAAAAGACAGTTATGCGCCAGCTTAAGCTATCTTTTTTACACAGTAAACTATTACATAAACACGTTAATTTTTTGTTTGAAAAAGGAAGCATATATTCTATTTGTAATAACAATTTGCTTTATCATGGTTGCATACCAATGAAAGAAGACGGAACTTTTGAAAGCTTAAATATTAACAACACTGTATACTCTGCAAAAAAACTTATGGATTTATGTGATAAAATGTGCCGTTTAGGTGCATATTCAGGCGATATTGAACAAAAAGAATTTGGCCTTGATTTTATGTGGTACTTATGGTGTGGGCCTGTTTCTCCTTTAAACGGTAAGGATAAAATGGCAACATTTGAGCGCGCTTTTTTATTAGACGAAAGCACTTGGGCAGAGCCAAAAGATAATTATTATAAACATATTACTAAAAAAGAAATTGCTAAAAAAATTCTTAATGAGTTTAATATTAACAACAAATCTGCCCATATTGTTAACGGGCATGTTCCCGTTAACATTAAAAAAGGAGAATCGCCTATTAAATCAGGCGGGACTGTGCTAATTATAGACGGCGGTATTTCAAAAGCATACCAAAAAGTAACAGGTATTTCAGG
>CAYJDK010000175.1:0-4402 GCA_964368905.1 uncultured Bacteroides sp. | reverse complement strand
ATAAAATTATAAAACGTAATAATTTTGCGGCAAAACGTTTGTTTTTAAAATGTAAATCTAAAAAACAAGCGTTTACATAGTTTTACATTATGGTATAATTAAAGCGTAAAACTGTTAAAGAAAGTTTTTATAGTTAAAAACAGAAAAAATGTTTATTAAATAAACAAAAAAGTTTGCTGCTATGTTGAGTTTTAAACAATTTACACTGTATATTAAAGTGTAGCAGCTTATAAAATTGGTAGTTTTAAAAAATTTAAGCCGGTGCTGTGTATAATAAAAAGAAAAGAGGTAAAAAAAGCATGCCAAAATTTGCATTTAATGCGCTGTTGTCGCGCATGAAATATATTACAAGGTGGGGGTTAATGCGTTCTTCACGAGCGGAGTCTTTAAGCGAGCATACCGCAGATACTTGTATTTTAGCGCATACGCTCAGTTTAATATCTACAAATATATATAAAACACAAGTGAGGCCGCAAGTTGTTGTTCTTGCGGCGCTTTACCATGATGCGAGTGAAATTTTAACGGGTGATATGCCAACACCTGTTAAGTATAAAAGCGAAACATTTAGTAAAGCGTATAAAGACATTGAGAGCGAAGCCGTTAAATCTCTTGTAACGCTTTTGCCGCCGGAGCTTAAAGATGATATGTATATGTGTTTATCTCAACAGTGCCTTACTCAAAAAGAGGCGCAAATTTTAAAAGCGGCAGACAGGATATCTGCTCTTATAAAATGCATTGAGGAACAGCAAAGCGGAAATAAAGAGTTTGACGGGGCAAGGCAGCACCAAATAAGTGCGCTTAAGTTAATGGAGTGTAACGAAGCAAATTATTTTATAGATAATATGCTGGGTTGTTATTCGTTTACGTTAGATGAGCTTTCTGCGTATTGATATGCTGTGGTTATAATGTCGTCTATATCTGTAAAGGTGCGCAGTGCACAACATGCCCTGCGTAAACTTGCCGCACCTTTTAGGCCTTTCATGTAGTGCGTAGCTTGAGAGCGAGCTTGTTGCATTGCAACAAATTCGCCTTTGTCTTCGCACATATTATATATATGGCGGCGCATTGTTGCAAGGCGCTGTTTTATTGTAGGCATAGCCGGGATATCTTTGCCGGTTAGTGCTGCGTTTATTTGTTCAAATATCCATGGGTTACCAAGTGCTCCGCGGCCTATTGCAAGGCCGTCGCAATTAGTGTAATTTAACATAAGCAGCGCACTTTTTGCGTCTGTTATATCGCCGTTTGCTATTACGGGTATTGTTACCGATGACTTTACTTTTGCTATTTCGTCCATATTAATGCCGGGCGTATACATGTCTTCTCTTGTTCTGCCGTGTACCGTTATGGCGCTAATTCCGGCTTGTTCGCATAATTTTGCAATTTCGGGCGCCGTTGCGTTTTGTGGTTGCTTGTCCCAGCCTATGCGCATTTTTGCCGTTACGGGTATGTTGTATTCTTGTGCGCTTTTGTATACGCTGTGGGCAATTTCTCCCGCTAAAGACGGTGTTTTCATTAGTGCACTGCCGGCGCCGCTTTTTGTTATTTTTGGGGCGGGGCAGCCCATGTTTATGTCTATAAAGTCAAATTGTATACCGTATTTGCCGCTGCAAATTAATTTTGTAGCTTCTGACATGCATTTTGGGTCTTCGCCAAAAAGTTGGATGCCGTACGCCGCTTTTTTGTCTTTGTATTGCATTAAAAGAACGCTCTTTTTATCACCCATTGTCAGTGCTTTTGCGCTTACCATTTCGCTTACTGTATATGCTGCGCCGTATTCTTCGCATAGGTGGCGCATGCTCGTATCTGTAAAGCCTGCCATGGGCGAAAGGTATGCCCCGTTTTTAATATTTAGTGTGTTTATAATTTTAGTATCCATAATTAATAAGTATATCATAAAAAATTAATTTATGGTATACTATGTTTACATTTGCCCCGCTTTTTTGAAAAAAAGCCTTACAAAAAACTTTTATTGGTTAATTACATATTTTTATTTTGCAAAGAAACATGTAATAATTTATGTATGCGTGAAAAGTGTGAATTTGTAAATGCAAGCAAACGCAAAAAGTGTAAACTTGCAAATGTAAGCTAACGTAAAAAGTATAAATTTGTAAATTAAAACTAAGTTATGTAAGCGCACAGCGCGGTATACTGTATAATGCTCTGCCTTTATATGAACTGTGTGCCGCAGCAAACGACACTCTTGCTTTTTGCCCGTTTTATTTTGCTTTTATGAGTGTCTATGCGCAAGGCACACTGTACAGATAAGAGCAGACATTTGCAGTGTACCGTGATAAGGCGCGGCTTGCACAAACTTAATAGGTAAAAAACTAAAATTAAAGGCAAAGCCAGAGCAAAAGCGCGGTTTGCACAAATTTAATAGGTAAAAAACTAAAATTAAAGGCAAAGCCAGAGCAAAAGCGCGGTTTGCACAAATTTAATAGGTAAAAAACTAAAATTAAAGGCAAAGCCAGAGCAAAGGCGCGGCTTGCACAAACTTAATAGAGTAAAGAATTAAAAATAAAGCAACCCTGCAACAAACGTTTGGATTGCATGATAAAACATATAAATACAAAATAAAACTAAAAAATAGATAGGAGCAAAAATTGAAACTTCTTGTAATTGATGGAAACAGTATAGTAAACAGGGCTTTTTACGGCATTAAAATGCTAAGCACAAAAAACGGACAATATACAAATGCAATAACGGGTTTTTTAAACATTTTAATTAAATTAAAAACAGAACACACGCCAGACGAAATTGCAATTGCTTTTGATTTAAAAGCGCCTACATTTAGGCATGAAATGTATAAAGAGTATAAAGCGCATAGGAAAGGTATGCCTGAAGAATTGGCGCAACAAATGCCTATTTTAAAAGAACTTTTAGATAATTTGGGCTACAAAATTGTTAGCATGCAGGGTTTTGAGGCAGACGATATTTTAGGAACGCTTGCAAAAGCGTGTGAAGAAAAAGGTAACGAGTGTTTGCTTGCAACGGGAGATAAAGACAGCCTTCAGCTTGTAAGCGAAAAAACCGTTGTTTTGCTAGCAAGCACATATATGGGTAAAAGCACCACGTTAATAATGGACAAGCAAGCCGTGTTTGAAAAATACGGCCTTTTGCCGCATCAGCTTATAGATGTTAAAAGTTTGATGGGAGATGCGTCTGACAACATACCGGGCGTTGCCGGCATAGGCGAAAAAACAGCGCTGGCACTTATACAAAAGTTTAACAGTTTAAACAATGTGTATGATAATATAAATGACGAGAGCATAAAAAAAGGTGCAAGAGAAAAACTTGTTAATGGAAAAGAAAGTGCACAAATAAGTTATAAGCTTGCAACAATAACATGTAGCGTGCCAATTAGCACAAAAGAAGGCGAATATAAACAAGAGCAAGAAGTACAAAAATTGAGCAAGGCCGCGCGTATTTTAACAAACCTTGAAATGTTTGGTATGATAAAAAAATTGGGTTTGGATAACATAGAAAATAACGATGAAATAAATGACGAAATAACGAGAGAAATGCCAACGTTAACACATGTAGAAACGCTTGAAAAATTTACAGGCGAAACTGTTTATATATGTTTTAAAGAATTTAAAGACGCAAATGACGTATTTTATTGTGTGCAGAATGATAAGTATTATATAGCTCAAAGCAGCGACGAAGAATTTTTACGTTTGCTTGAAAATGAAAACATAA
The DNA here is from genome assembly GCA_964368905.1 of uncultured Bacteroides sp. Taxonomy (GTDB): domain Bacteria; phylum Bacillota; class Clostridia; order Oscillospirales; family Ruminococcaceae; genus Ruthenibacterium. Next base: position 703 of record CAYJDK010000175.1, on the reverse strand, counting down.
AAAAGCAGGTTTTTGATGCGAAAAAATTATATAAACTAGCGTTTTTAAATAATAAGCACGCAAAGAATATTGTGTTTGATGCAAAAATTGCAGCGTATTTATTAAAGCCGGATTTAAGAGAATATAGTATAAATGAACTGGCGCAGTCTTATAACGTTGAACAAAAGTACAAAAGCGAGGACGGCGAAGCGGCCGTTATTGAGCCCCTTTGTAAAGAACTGTTAAAATGTGTTGAGCAAAGCGAAATGAAAGATTTGCTTTTTGAGATAGAAATGCCGTTGTGCCTTGTGCTTGCAGATATGGAGATGCAAGGGATACTTGTTGACGAGAAAGGCATAAAACAATTTGGCAAACAATTGCAAACAGAGCTTGAAAAAGAATTAAAAATTATATATGAGCATGTGGGATACGAATTTAACGTTAACAGCCCAAAACAGCTTGGTAAAGCACTTTTTGAGGATATGCAATTACCCACAGGTAAAAAGACAAAAAGCGGGTACTCCACAAACGCACAAACACTTGAAAACTTACGTAAGTATTCGCCGGTAATTGACCACATTTTGCTTTACAGAACGTATCAAAAACTTAATTCTACGTACGTAGAGGGTTTATTAAAAGTTATAGGCGAAGACAATAGAATTCACACTACATTTAACCAAACCGAAACACGTACAGGCAGAATATCTTCAGGCGAGCCAAACTT
>CAYJDK010000174.1:3760-4404 GCA_964368905.1 uncultured Bacteroides sp. | reverse complement strand
TGAATTTTTGCGCACTATGACACATTTGCGCCCACGTACAAACACACTTGGTGCAGCTTTTAGGGTGCGTAGTGTTGCGGCATTTGCCATTCATAAATTTTTTAACGAAAACAATTTTGTTTACTGTCATTCTCCAATTATTACAGGCAGCGACTGTGAGGGCGCAGGTGAGATGTTCCGCGTTAGTACGTTAGGTTTAAACAGTGCGCCTACAACGCCGGAAGGTAAAATAGATTATGACAAAGACTTTTTTAAACGCGAAACAAATTTAACTGTTTCAGGGCAGCTTGAGGCAGAAGCAATGGCAATGGCGTTTAGCAAAGTGTATACATTTGGGCCAACATTCCGCGCTGAAAATTCAAACACACCAAGGCATGCCGCAGAATTTTGGATGATAGAACCTGAAATAGCTTTTGCCGATTTAAACGACGATATGGATCTTGCACAAGCAATGGTAAAAAGTGTTGTTTCTTACACACTGGAAAACTGCAAAGATGAACTAGAATTTTTTAACCAATTTGTAGACAAAACTTTGTTAGAGCGTTTAAATTTAATTGTAAAAAGCGACTTTGAGCGCATAACATATACAAAGGCAATAGAGCTTTTAGAAAAGCACAACGATAAATTTGAGTACAAAGTTGAAT
>CAYJDK010000174.1:375-3750 GCA_964368905.1 uncultured Bacteroides sp. | reverse complement strand
AACAGAGCACGAAAGATATTTGACAGAACAAATATTTAAAAAACCTGTGTTTGTTACAGATTACCCAAAAGACATAAAATCTTTTTATATGCGCTTAAATAGCGATGGCAAAACAGTTGCTGCGGTAGATATGCTTGTGCCGGGAGTTGGCGAGTTAATTGGTGGTAGCCAACGTGAAGAGCGCCTTGATATGCTAGAAAAAAGAATTGAGGAAATGAATTTAAACAAACAAGATTATGAATGGTACCTTGATTTAAGAAGATTTGGCACAGTACCGCACGCAGGGTTTGGGCTTGGTTTTGAAAGGCTTGTTATGTATATGACCGGCATATCTAATATTAGAGATGTTTTACCGTTCCCTAGAACATCCGGAGGATTTTAAAAGCTTGTCGTTATGTTTTTTTGTTAATTTACTACTGTAGATTATTTATTGGCATATTTATAAAATTAATACGTTTTCATTTAGTCTAATTAAACACTAATCTTGTAAAATAGAGGTTAACTTATCATGGTACGTTTATGCAATTTAAAAGATAAACAAAGCGTTAAAGAACTATTTTGTCATTGTTTTCCCGGCGAGCCTGATTTTAACGATTGGTACTTTGAACACGAGTTTAAAGTAGAAAACACACTTGTGTTTGAAGAAGACGGCAAAGTAACGTCTATGTTGCAAATGTTGAATTGCCAAATAGCGAAAAACGAAAAATTATACAATGCAACGTATATTTTTGGTGCAGGAACGCATGAAGATTACAGGCGAAAACATCAAATGCAACAATTGCTTGATGAATCCTTTAAGTTAGACATGCAAAATGCCAAGTATTTTAGTGTGCTTATACCACAAGAAGACTGGCTTTTTAAATTTTATGAAAAATATGGTTACAATAAGCAGTTTTATTTAAAAAAAGACCATATTGTTAACCGTAAAAATAATTATGAAAAGCAAACAATACATTTTGCAAATTGTGATGACATTGAGCAATTAAACAAAATATACGAACAAAATGTTATGCACGATTTTTTTGTAAAAAGAAATAAGCAGTTTTGGGAAAGCCAAATTAAATTAGTTAACGACACAGGCAGTGGTGTTGCTGTTTTAAAAGACAGTGAAAATATAATTGCATATGCATTTGTTTATAATAGCGAAAAAGAGCTTTTTGTGCAGGAAGCATTTGCAATTAATGATAATGGAACTCAAACATTACTTCAAAACTTATGTAATTTTTACAATAAAGGTGAACTTAAGTGTATGCAGTATACCGATAAGGTGTTAAATAAGCCGTTTGCAATGGTTAAATTTTATAAAGAAAAAATAAAAGATTTTTATGGATACATGAATTTAATGTTTAATTAATTTGTTAAATAGTTTGTAAAAAGGTGGATTTTAATGTTTTCGGCAGAGCATATTATTTCAATTATTATAGCTGTAGTATTAATGGTTTATTTAATTAAATTACTTAAAAATAAACCCCAAAAAACAATTGATAATGTTTTAAAAATAACAGCGGTACTGTTTTTTTTGTTAAACCCAATTAATTGGATTTGGGAAATTTACACATATGGTGCAATTAATGTGGAATTAAATTTACCGTTACACTTATGCAGTTTACACTGGTTTTTATTTCCGTTTGCTGTTTTTTCAAAAAAGCAAAATGCTTTTAAGCAAATTGTATATGCAAACAGTGCCACAATTGGGCTTTTAGGTGGTGCTGCAGGGTATCTTATGAACATGCACCTTAATTCTAATGCGTTTTTTTCTTTTCCTGTGCTGCGTAGCCTTTTGTACCATTTTTTAATGGTTTTTGCAGCGTTTGTTTTATGGTTTTGTAAAGCATATGTTCCAAAAAAAAGCGATTTGTTTACTTACTTTATCCCGGTAGTTGTACTAGTAATTGCCTGCATTTATGTTGATGCCGTTTATGGTTTTGAATATTGTTATGTGAGCACAGGTAAGGGTACACCATTTGTTATTTTAAGGGCTATTATGCCAAGGTTTTTGTATGTGTTTGTTCTTTATGCAAGCATTTATATTATTACAAGTTTAATTTTTTATAATAAGTATATACTAGAATATTTTAATAAAAAGAATGTAGGCGCAATAAAATAAACTTTTAAAACATTTATATTTTTATACTTTAAGCACTGTGTATTTTGCACAGTGCTTTTTATTATGTATTTATTTTTATGTAACAATAAATAGCTAATGCGCATGTTATATGATAAGGGATTATAAATTAAATAACAAAGGGGGCATGTTACTTGGATATACTTAAAACAGTAAATGCCGGTTTTAAATATCAGGCTACTAACGGAGAGATAGAAGCGTTTGACGGTATTAATATTAACGTAAAAAAAGGGCAATTTGTTAGCATAGTTGGGCCAAGCGGATGCGGCAAAAGCACACTGTTATCGGTTATTGCAGGGCTTTTAAACAATACAAAGGGCGAAGTTTACATAAAGGGAGAACGTGTTAATGGGATATCTCCTCATATTGGATATATGTTGCAACGTGATAGTTTACTTGAATGGCGCACTATTTGGAAAAATGTTTTGCTTGGGCTTGAAATACGTGGTGAAGTTACGCAAAAAACTTGTGAGCGAGCAAAAAAATTGTTACAAACGTACGGCTTAATAGATTTTGCGAATAAATATCCGCGCCAATTATCGGGAGGAATGCGCCAACGTGCGGCATTAATACGCACATTGGCAACGGGGCCCGATATATTATTACTTGACGAAGCTTTTAGTGCGCTTGATTACCAAACAAGGCTTGCCGTTACAGACGATGTTTATAAAATAATGAGATCCGAGGGAGTTACAATGATTATGGTTACACACGACATTCCCGAGTGTATATCAATGAGTGATGTTGTGATTATACTATCTAAACGGCCGGCGTGTATAAAAGAAGTTTTAAATATAAATTTTGAGACAGCAAAATCACCACTTGAGCGACGGAGTGACGAAAAATTTACAAAATATTTTGACCATATTTGGAAGGAGCTGCGAATTGATAATGAAAATACGCAGACATAAACACAATGAGTTGTATGAAAAAGAAGATAGGTTTAACAAAAAAAACAAAACCGAAAAGATTTCTTTGGAACGTAAATTATGGATAAAAAAACAAAACAAGCGAAAAATGTTTGTACGAATTTTAAGGTGGGGCATTTTAATTAGTTTTTTTATATTGTGGGAATGTCTTGCAAACATTGGTGTAATAGATGATTTTTTATTAAGCCAACCTAGTAGGATTATTAAAACAATTGCAAACACGGCTCAAAACAATTTAATTTTGCATATTGGGGTTACACTTTACGAAACATTGGTAGGTTTTTTTATAGGCGTATTTTTAGGCTTGTTTATAGCCGTATT
>CAYJDK010000174.1:0-365 GCA_964368905.1 uncultured Bacteroides sp. | reverse complement strand
TTGCTTTGGTTAAGCGAATTTGTTTCAAGAGTGGCAGAACCTTACCTAGTTGTGCTAAACAGCTTGCCTAAAATTGCACTTGGCCCAATTATTATTCTTGTAGCAGGTGCGGGAACAAGCGCAATAATTGTAATGGCACTTGCAATATCTTTAATAGTTACAGTGCTTGAAATGCTTGCAGGTTTTCGCAGCACAGACAGTGAAAGTATTAAAATGGTAAAAACATTTGGAGCAACAAAAAAACAAATGTTGTTTAAAATAGTATTGCCTGCAAATATGCCGGTGCTTTTTAATTCTTTAAAAATTAATATAGGGTTATCTCTTGTTGGAGTAATTGCAGGGGAGTTTTTAGTTAGTAAAGCAGG
>CAYJDK010000173.1:0-4430 GCA_964368905.1 uncultured Bacteroides sp. | reverse complement strand
GAACAATTGCAAAGCATGTTTACAACAGATTATGAAGAGATAAGAAACAGGTTTATACAGCATAAAGACACAATACAGCGCGATAATATAACGCACGAAAGCTATGAAATTAATGCGCAAGATAACCTTTATATAGACACACTAATGATAGATGCCGATAAAGAAAAAGAGAATTTAATATTAATTACGGCGGGTGTGCACGGAATTGAGGGTTACGTGGGCGCCGCAATGCTTGAGCAGTTTATAAAAGAAACACTACCTACTTTAAATGCAGACACAACGGGTGTATATATGGTGGCAAATGTTAATGCATACGGCGTAAAGTATGCAAGAAGGTTTAATGAAAACAACGTAGATTTAAACAGAAATTTTATATACGACTGGGAAAGTGCAGATTTAGATATAAATAATTATTACCCACAAGTACAAAAGTTTTTTGAGCCCAAAAACCCAATTGGCAACATTGCATTGCACGAGGTTAATTTTTTGGCACAGCTTGCAAGCACTGCCGTAACAGACGGTGTAGACGTTGTAACTAATGCACTTTTAAACGGGCAATACCGCAGCGAAGAAGGGCTTTATTATGGTGGCAACGGCGATGAAACATCCACAAAACATCTTAAGGAGATATTTGACAAAGCAATAAATTCAGGGTATGAAAACATAATATACATAGATATTCACACAGGGTACGGCACAAAAGAGGCTATGACTATTTTTAACGCAGTAAATGACATGCGAACAGAGCAAGAAACAAAAGAGGATTTTAATTACGAGCACGTTTTAGCGTATGATTCCGAAGGGTTTTACCCAACTGTGGGAGACACAACAGAGTATTTTATAAAGGCTGCACAAGAGCAAAACAGTAGCGTGCAAGCGTTTGCAACTTGTTTTGAGTTTGGCACAATGGGAGACGATTTGCCGGCACAAATATTATCTTTAAAATATACTATTGATGAAAACCGCAATAATTTTTATCCGTCACAAAACAGCCTTACAAACACGGTATTAAAACAGCGTTATATAAAAATGTATGCGCCAACACAAGCTCAATGGCAACAAACTGCGTTAAACAATTTTACAAAGGCCATTAATGGTGTGCTGGACAATAAAATAAATGCTGCTTAATAATGCATTATATAAAGCGTTTAAATTATTGTAAATGTAAAAAACAAATTATATAAAAAAAGCGCAAATTGTTAAGCAAGTAATAAATTAAACATATTAAAACAATTAAAAAACCGGTATGTTATATAAAGGAGCTGCCAACAAAGTAGCTTTTGCAAAGTCTTGTTTGTTGGCAGCTTTATAACATACCGGTTAAGTTTTTTATAATATATTAAATTTAAAAATATTTGGCTTTAATTAAAACAAAGTATCAGGTGCTATTTTGTCAAAATTTTCGTCATATTCAACATCAAGGTCTGCCATCATCTCTGTTATAAGGTTGTTTAATTCTGCCTCTGCTTGTGTGCCAACCATTAAGGAAAATAAATTTTCTTCTATATAAGACTCTTCCATTGGAAGTTTGCGCAATATGTGGTAACCGTATGTTGTTTCAACAATATCGCTTATTTCATTTTCTTCAAGTGCATATGCGGCGTCTTCAAATTCCTGCACCATTTCGCCGTATGTGAAATAATATCCCTCGGCAGGTTGGCCGTAGTCTTCGTTAAATTCTTTTATAAGTGCGTCAAAATCTTCGCCGTCTTGTGCTCTTTGTAAAACTTCTTGTGCTACTTCTTGTGGGTCGCGCGCTTCAGAGCTCGCATCGTCTGATGTTGCTGTTTCATCAGTTTTAGAAATTAATATATGCTGTGCATGTACAAATGTTTCAAGAACATCTTCCGTAATTTCTTGCGCATAAATTTGTTCAATAACTTCTGACAATAATAAAGTGTTTGAAATTAAAGTTCTGTAAACTTCTTCTGTCATGTTTTGCATTGTAAGCCAAGAATTAAATTCTTCTTCGCTTTCAAATTGAGACAACGCATACTCAAGTTCTTCGTCTACTAAGTCCATATTTTCTTGTGAAAGTTCAATGTTATTTTCTGCAGCAAGTATAGCTATTGCTTGCATTGATAATACATTTTGCTTTGTAACCTCAAGCAAAGTCTCCGAAACACCTGCTATTTCTTCGCTTTCTGTTGCCCATATACTAGAGTCACCGCCATCTATGCTTGTTTTGTTTGAAACATAAAAGTATCTAAACAAGTCAAACGAAATCTCGTTTTCGCCAACTGTCATAACAGTTGAGATGTCTATTTTTTCACCATCTACAAAAAGGCCCGGTTCGTGAGATGGCATTGTAACCATGTCGTCAGTTGAAACATCAGCGTTATCGCTTTGCTCGTCTTGTTGAGTTTCGTCTGTTTCTGGCAAAACATCTGATGTGTCAGGTTGTTCGCCTTGTGAACATGCTGCAAACATAAAAACAACTAATGTAAGCGAAAGCAGCAGGCAAAGAATTTTAAGATAATTTTTCATATATATCCCCCAAAAATAATTAAAGTACTTTTTTATAATGCAATTACACAAACCTTATTTTGTGCAAAGCTTACAATATACAATTTTATATTATACTACAAATTTGTGTCTAAATGGTGACTTTTTTGAATTTTTTATAATTTTTTTTACAATTAACAAATTATGGCTTTATACCGTTAAAAATAAAACAAGTATAAATAAAACTTTTTAAACAGGTTAAAAAATATTAAGTTTAAATTACTACAGTATAGTAAAAATAATGTAAACGCAATTAAAATAAATTTTTAAAATAAGCAAGCTTTATTGAAAAAACAAAAAATAGAGTGTATAATATTCACTGAAAAGAATGTGTTAAAATATAATAAGGAGCACCCTTATGAGAGAGATAAATGCACAGCAAATAACACAGGCAATAGAAAAAATATGTGCACAGGCAAACATTAACTTGCCGTGTGATATTGAAGAGGCTATGACACTAGCGCAAAAAAGCGAAACATGGCCACTTGCAAAGCATGCACTTGATATTTTGTGCAGTAATATAGATGCCGCAAAAAAAGCACAGTTGCCTGTGTGCCAAGACACCGGCATGGCATGCGTTTATGTTAAACTTGGGCAAGACGTGCATATTAAAGGAGATTTTGAAACCGCAGTTAACAACGGCATTAGGAATGGTTATACAAAAGGATATTTAAGAAAATGTGTGGTGGAAGACCCCATTAAAATAATAATCACAAACGACAATACTCCGTGCATAATTAATGTTAGTTTAGTTGGCGGTGATAACATAGAAATTACGCTAATGCCAAAAGGTTTTGGTAGCGAAAATATGAGTAAAATAGCAATGCTGAAACCGTCACAAGGGGCGCAGGGCGTTAAAGATTTTGTAATACAAACAGTTGAGCAGGCAGGCTCTAACCCATGCCCGCCAATAGTTGTAGGTGTTGGAATAGGTGGTACGTTTGATAAAGTTGCAGCGCTTGCAAAACAAGCACTTTTGCGCCCTATAAGCAGCCATAACAATAACGAGTACTATGCAAACATGGAAAAAGAGCTTTTACATAGCATTAACACGCTTGGCATAGGGCCACAAGGGTTTGGTGGTAAAACAACAGCACTTGGAGTTAATATTGAAACATTCCCAACACATATAGCCTCTTTGCCGGTAGCGGTTAATATAAGTTGCCATGTAACACGCCGTGCAAGCATAATAATTTAAATGCTATAAACAAAATATAAAGTGCACACAAATTGCCGCATAATTTTGGCAAAAAATGTGGGGTTAAATTACACATAACGGCTAACGGAGGAAATAAATGCACCATATTATTAAAACGCCAATAACAAAAGAAATTTGTAAAACCTTGCACGCAGGTGATACTGTTTTGCTTAGCGGAACAATATACACGGCAAGAGATGCAGCACATGCACGCATGGCACAAATGATACATGATAAAAAAGACTTGCCAATTGATATAACAACAGCAGCAATATACTATGCGGGGCCAACACCGGCAAAACCGGGAGAAGTTATTGGAAGTGTAGGGCCTACAACAAGTGGAAGAATGGATGCATATTCGCCAAAGCTTATAGACATGGGATTAAAATGCATTATTGGCAAAGGCGAGATTGGCAAGGAAGTTGTAAGTGCAATAAAAAATAATGCCGGAGTATATTTTGCTGCTTTGGGCGGAGCAGGTGCTGTAATAAGTGCATGTGTTAAAAAAGTGCGCCTTGTTTGTTTTGAAGATTTGGGCAGCGAGGCAATAAGAGAACTTACAATAGAAAACTTGCCGCTTGTTGTTGCGGTGGACTATAAAGGTGAAAATATTTATGAAAAAGGGCCTAAAATGTATAAAGAGCAAAGCGGTAATTAATGGCTACATAATTACTTTATTTTAACGGCACATGCCAAAAATCTCCATTCTCTGTGGAGGTTTAAAATT
>CAYJDK010000172.1:0-4453 GCA_964368905.1 uncultured Bacteroides sp. | reverse complement strand
CGACAAAAGACTTACTTACGCCGGACGTTACAAATGCTTTGACACATTCTCACCAATGGGTCCTTGGCTTGTAACTGCAGACGATGTTAAAGACCCTAACGATTTAGTTATAAATGCATGGGTTGATGACAAACTTGTTCAAACAGGTAACACAGGCGACATGTATTTTAAAATTCCACACCTTGTTAGCTACTTGTCAGACGCACACACACTTCTAGCAGGCGATATCATTTCTTGGGGTACAGTTCAACGCCCAATCGAAGGCGTTAACTTCCAACAAATTGACCTTCGCGGTTGGGGCGGCAAACTAATTACTAAAGTTGACGGTTTTGGCACAATAAGCAACCCTATTAAACCTATTTAAGGAAGAGGTATTTATAATGAGCTTTTACCATAAAGAGAATGCCTGGTGGGTAAGCCCGTATAATGAAGACAGCGGACTTCCTCAACTAGGACACAAGGTTGAAATACACGATGCCACACTTCGTGATGGCGAGCAAACTCCCGGCGTTGTTTTTACTCCTGACGAAAAAATTTATATAGCTGAAATGCTTAATGAACTTGGAGTAGAAAGAATTGAAGCAGGTATGCCTGCTGTTTCAAAATCTGACTTTAATGCAATTAAAGAAATTTGCAAAAGAAACCTTAACTCAAAAATATTTGCATTTGTTAGAGCTACACGTGGCGATATTGATATGGCAATTGAAAGCGGCGCAACAGGTGTTGTTATTGAAATACCAATTGGCTACCCTAAATTGAAATATCAATTTAACTGGACATGGGAAAACGTGCTTGAAAAAAGTATGGACTGCATAAGCTACGCAAAAAGCAAAGGGCTATACACAGTATATTTCCCATACGACACAACACGTGCACGCCCAGATGACCTTGAAAACTTAATGAACGGTCTTATGGACAATGCACCACCAAGCTCTGTAGGTGTTGTAGATACTATGGGTTGCGCATCTCCTGAAGCTATTGCAATGCTTGTAAAACGCATGCAAGTTTTAGGCCGCGGAATACCTGTAGAAGTGCATACACATAACGATTTTGGTTTAGGTGTTGCAACAGAACTTGCAGGCGCACTTGCAGGCGCAAGCTGTATACACTCTTGTGTTAACGGGCTTGGCGAAAGAACAGGTAATGCAGCGCTTGAAGAATTGATGATGTCACTTAAATTATTATACCGTGCTGAAAACAACTACAATTTACCAAGGCTAAACCATGTTTGTAATGAAGTAGCAAAAATTGCTAAAGTTCAACCTGCACAAAACAAACCTATTTTAGGTAAAGCTAATTACACTCGTGAGTCAGGTATTGGTGTAAACCTTGTATTAGAGCAACCACTTGCAACAGACCCTGCTTATTTTGGCAGGTCCGGCGAAATTGTACTTGGCAAAAAAAGCGGCAAAGCATCTGTACAATATTTCTTGAAAAAGCATGACATTACAGCTAGTGATGAGCAAATTGAAAAAATTGTTGCAGAAGTTAAAATGCAAGGTGAAACAAACAAAAGATTACTTACCGACGACGAAGTTCTTGCAATAATTAATGCTGTAAAAGCGTAATATATTGATTATAAGTATAGCGTGATTTTTCACGCTATACTTATATTTAAGCGTACCATCAAAAGTGGTAAGCACTATAAAATCTCCATTTTATTTGGAGATTTTTTTAAAATAATTTGTGCTTTGCACAGAATGGAGATTTTGATGAAAAACCTTTATGCCAAAAGAAGTCAAAACACAAATGTAAACATAATTAGGGAAATTGCAAAAAAAATTGCACAAGGCAATATTGTATCTTTTGCAGGGGGTAATCCTTCTCCTCTAGCTTTCCCTGCCGAAACATTGGCAACGTTGAGTGAAAAAGTTATACGTGAAAAACCGGTGCAGTGCCTGCAATACGGTGTTACAATGGGTTACCCTGTGCTTAGAGATTTAATTGCTGAGCATTTAAAAAAGACAAAAGGAATTGAAACAACACGCGATAATATTTTAATTACTTCCGGCTCGCAACAAGGCATATCTCTTATTGCAAACTTATTTTTAGATGAAGGCGATGAAGTTATTGTTGAAGACCCTACATATGTAGCAGCTTTGCAAATTTTTCGCCCTTATGCGCCAAAAATATGCACTGTTAGCGCAGACGAAAACGGTGTTGTTTATGACGATTTAGAAAAATTAGCAAAAAACGGTAACGCTAAACTTTATTATAGTGTTACAAATTTCCAAAACCCAACCGGTGCTTGCACTAAAATAGAAACACGCCAAAAATTACCGGCACTTATGAAAGAATGCGACATGCTTTTAGTTGAAGATGACCCTTATGGTGAAATATTCTTTGATGAGGCACCACCAAACCCTGTTAAAGCAATTGATAAAGACGACAGAGTTATATACATGGGATCTTTTTCTAAAGTTATTGCGCCCGGTTTAAGGGTTGGCTATATTGTTGCAGACAAAGAAATTGTTGCAAAACTCGAAATTGCAAAACAAGCAGCAGACTTAAACAGCTGTAATCTTTCACAAGTACTTATGGCTGAATATTTGCAAAGTGGTGAGTTTGAAAAACATTTGGAAAAAATAAGGCAATTATACAAAACCAAAAGAGACTATATGATGGAGCAAATAGACAAACATTTCCCAAAAGATATAAAAGTTTACACACCAAATGGTGGTTTGTTTATTTGGGCAGAACTGCCAAAAGAAAAAGATGCATATAAATTACTTGAAAAAGCTTTAGATAAAGGCGTTGCATTTATTCCGGCAGTTAGTTTTTATGCAAATAAAAACGTGCATAACACAATAAGATTAAACTTCTCCGGTGCAAGCGAAAGCGATGTTGAAAAAGGCATCAAAATATTGGCAGAAGTTTTAGCAGAATAGTATTTATTAGCTGGCTTTTACGGTTGCACTTAAGAGCATGAGACGAAAGCCATAAAATAGAATATAATTAATTTATATTTTATAACACAGTAGCATTTAAATAGTAATTATATTAATAAGTTTTAATGTTACTTTTATATCAACCACATTTTTAAACATTTCCAATAAAAAAAGCACCGCTGATTTAAATAAATCAGCGGTGCTTTTTTATTATTTACATATCAAAAATTCTATTTGTCTCAAATGGATTGTCAAGTTTAAATACTTCAGGGAACTCAAATTTTGTTTCAAGTGCCCATGCTTTATACGTCTAAACAATAATATATGCACTAACTATTTCAACCATTCAGGATTACTTGCAATATATGGGCGCCTTGGCATATTTTCATCACAATAATCAAGCAATGCCTTTGCCCCATTATCTTTTTTCAAGCCATCTATTAGGTCTTTTGGCAAATGGTTAGAAAAAGGGCACGCTGCAATGCACACTCCGCAATCTGTACCTAAGTTTTGCCACATTGTAAAACAATTATCGTCTGAAAAGTATTTTTCTTCGTTTGGCAAAATTGCTTTTCCCGGGCAAGATTTTTTACACCTTAAACAAATTTTACAAAAACCCTCAAGTCCAAAATCATTTTTTTCATCATAATCAAGTGGCAAGTCAGTTAAAACCGCACCAAGCCTTATTCTTGGGCCATACTCTTTTGTTATTAGCATACTGTTTAGCCCCAGCTCCCCTAGCCCTGCATTTACTGCAACGGGAACTAGTGGTAATAGGTATTTTCCATCCATATTATTTACGGCCCTATACCCCATGCTTCGTATATAATATGCTAGTTGCAAGCCAATAACAGCCGCATCTACATAACCTTTAGTCACAGCTATTGAGGAAGGCAGCCTTGGTGCACAAAAAATCATTTCTTCTTGCATTTCACACGCAAAAACTATTGCCGTTTCATACTCTGCATTTACTTTTTTACCGTACATGTTTTCCGGCCTACCATAATGGGAATAATAAAGCTCTTTTTTGGCTTTAGTAATACCAACTACTCCCGCACCATAAAATTTTAACAGCCCTTTTATATGTTTTGTAATATCTTGTTTGCATACAGTCATTTTTTTCGCAACAGGCTCTTCGTCACACAAATTGTGCAAGTCTGCCAAAAACTGAAAATTAGCATCATTTATATTAGAGTAAAGACTGTGAAAAAAAGTAGAATTTTCATCCCCTAAAAAAGGAACAGCCCGAAAAGAATCATCTTTCTCTTTTTTGTGCGGGTTTCTTTCATAGTAATCTTTATAATTTGCACTTTCCGGCTTATACCTGCATCTTGCAAATATTATATCCCTTTCATCAGTCTGCTTCATATTTTTGTCTCCTTTGTTATATAAAAAAATATAATATAAATAGTTTTGTGCTTATATTCTTTTATTAGTTCTTATGCAAATTTATTAGTTTTTAACAAACACTACAATAAAACAGTGCAAACATTGCTTTTAATTAAATTTTATTATGTATATCTATTATTGTCAAACTATTTATTTTAATAATTTTGAAATTATAC
>CAYJDK010000171.1:0-4506 GCA_964368905.1 uncultured Bacteroides sp. | reverse complement strand
TACGCATTTTTATATTCATTTTAAATTAATTAAAATATTATTATTTTATTTTCGCTTTTGCGAAAACACGATTTTTACAAAATGCAAAGCCATGCAAAACGCTTTTTAAGTGTTTTGCTTGTAATGCACATTTGTGCATTACAAAAATTACATGTGCTTTGCATGTGTAATTTTTAGGCTTTAATTATACCACACCCCTATAATATTATCAATATTACTAAAACTTACATTAAAACACAAAATTTAATTATTTATCGTTGCATATTTAACAATGTAATGATATAATTTTATGTATTAAAAACAAACTATACATTGTTTTTCTTTTGGTTTTAATATTTACTTAATTTATGTCTGCAAAATCTTTTATTATGTATTTTTATATACGAAAGGAACATACTAATGAAAAAAATATTAGTTACGGGGTCAAATGGATTTTTAGGTATGCGTTGTGCTGCATATTACAGTAATAAATATACTGTACTTGCACCGCTTAGAAAAGAGCTTGATATCACTGATAAACAAGCTGTTACTGAATATATTTTATCTAACAAGCCTGATTATGTTATTCATGCGGCAGCTGTTGCAGATATGGGTGTTGCCGAAAATGATACAAAAACTTCTGATAACGTTAATGTAAATGCAACAATATACATTACAGATGCTTGTAATGCTGTAAATGCAAAACTTATATTTATGAGTTCTGACCAAGTGTATAACGGTAATTCTGAAATGGAGCCGTTTGTTGAGGAAATAGCACTTAGTCCAAGTAATGCATACGGTAACCAAAAATTAAAGGCGGAGCAATATATTTTATCTAATACAGATAGCGGTGTTTGTTTAAGGTTAACTTGGATGTATGATTTACCTAATACTATTTACAGGGATAGCGAAAACATTATTACAAATTTGTATAATGCGCAAAAAAATAATAGTACTGTAAAAGCTTCTGCTTCATATTTGCGTGCCGTTACAAATGTTTGGGATGTTGTTAAAAATATAGAACTTTGTTTTGATTTGCCAAAAGGTGCTTATAATTTCGGTAGCGAAAGTAATAATACAATGTATGAACTTTATGACTATTGTGCTAAATTGTTTGCATTCCCCGATGGTATAGTAGTGCCATACGAAAGTACACCAAAAAATTTGTGTATGAATATTTCTAAAATACAACAATACGGTATAAACTTCAAAACCTCTTCCCAAAGTTTACATCACATAGCCACATGTGCTGTTCCAACAGGCGGCGAAAATTTGTAACGTTACCGCCCTGTTTATAACCCCAAACCATCACATAGCCACATGTGCTGTTCCAACAGGCGGCGAAGACTTGTAACGTTACCACCCTGTTCGCATTACATAATCACAAATAATTTGTTTTGCTAATATTAGTGGTTATAATCTAATTATTAAAAATTAACCATAAAAAGAAAGGTGCTGCATTATGCATGACACAAGAAAAATTTTAGACGACTTATTCTGGATTGGCGCAAACGACAGACGTCTTGCGCTTTTTGAAAACGTTTTTCCTATACCTCGTGGTATTTCTTATAATTCTTACATTTTATTAGACGAAAAAACAGCAGTGTTTGATACAGTAGACAAAGCAGTAAGCGGTAGATTTTTTGAAAACATTGCGCACGCTTTAAATGGGCGCAACCTTGATTACCTTGTTATAAACCATATGGAACCCGACCATTGCGCGGCAATTGACGAACTTGTTATGCGCTACCCTAATGTTACAATTGTTTGTAGCGCAAAAGCACTTGAAATGATAAAACAATTTTTTACTTTTAATATAGACGAACGTGTTTTAATTGTTAAAGAAGGCGACACTTTATGTACAGGCACGCACACTCTTAGCTTTTATATGGCACCAATGGTTCACTGGCCTGAAGTTATGGTCACGTATGACTCTACATCTAAAGTTTTATTTTCTGCAGATGCCTTTGGCACGTTTGGTGCGCTTGGTGGTTCTATTTTTGCGCATGATTTAAATTTTGAACAAGAGTGGATGGATGATGCACGCAGATACTACACAAATATTGTGGGAAAATACGGCCAACAAGTATTAGCTCTGTTAAAAAAAGCTACCACGCTTGATATTGAAATTCTTTGCCCTTTACACGGGCCTGTTTTTACAAAAAATATAGCAGGGTTTGTTAACAAATACATTCAATGGGCATCTTATTGCCCGGAAGAAAAAGGTGTTGTAATTGCATATGCATCTGTTTACGGCAATACTGAAAACACTGCCGAAATACTTGCAGGAAAACTTGTGCAACAAGGCGTTAAAAACATAGAATTATACGACGTTTCCGTTACACATCCGTCTTATATTGTTTCGCAAGCGTTTAAATACAGCCATCTTATTATTGCATCTACCACTTATAATGCCGGTATTTTTTGCAATATGGAAACACTGCTAAATGATTTAATTGCCCATAACTTGCAAAACAGAACCGTTGCTATTATAGAAAACGGTAGCTGGGCACCAACTGCAAAAAAACTTATTTATGACATGATTTGTGAAATGAAAAACACCACACTTTTAAACGAAACATTAACAATTAAATCATCTTTAAAAGAAAACCAACTTGAACAATTAAACGAAATTGCAATTGCCGTATCTAACTCAATGAAAGAAGAACAAGAAGAAAACGACAAAGCAATTGCAAAAGAAAAAGAACAAGTTGACCCAACAGCATTTTTTAACTTACCTTATGGTTTATATTTACTTGTTGCAAAACAAGGCAATAAAGACAATGCATGTATTATTAACACTGTAATGCAATTAACAGATACGCCAAAACGCATTTGTATTTGTGTTGCAAAAAACAATTTTACTCATGACATGATTGTTGAAACAAAAGTTTTTAATGTTCTTGCTTTATCTCAAAGCGTTGCCTTTAAAACAATAGAGCAATTTGGCTTTTCTTGCGGGCAAGATACAGACAAATTTGCCAACTTGCCAGTAATTAGAACACAAAATGGCTTACGTACTTTAAACAAAGAAGTTAATACAGTTATAAGCGCAAACGTAATAAAACAAGAAGATATGGGAACGCATACACTTTTTATTGCAGATGTTTCTTATGCCGAAAAATTAAACGAAGAACCAACAGTAACTTACTCTTATTATCAAGAGCATGTTAAACCAAAACCACAAACTTTTGATAAAAAAGAAGGTTACGTTTGTAAAGTATGCGGTTGGGTACACGAGGGAGATACATTGCCTAAAGACATTGTGTGCCCGCTTTGCAAACACGGCGCAGACGCTTTTGAAAAATTAAAGTAACTGCGTTTTCTAATATTTATTTAATGCATTTTATTAGGCAGTGGTTACACAAGTGTGCAGCCACTGCCTAATTTTTAATGTGAAATATTATACATATTTTTTACTTTTTTTGTAATTTTTATTCATTTTGCATGAATTTATGTTTTTTAACAGTAAACACTTGTACTCCACACGCAAACATGTTATTATATTTAACATAAGTTTCAATTGCTAATTTAATTTTTTAAATAGACTGGAGTAATTTATGGGCAAACGCTATTTACTTGTTGATATTGACGTTTTACCTGAAATTTTTATAAAAGTTACTAAAGCTAAAGAGCTTTTGGCAAGCGGCAGTGCAAAAAACGTATCTCAGGCAACAAAAATGCTTGATATTTCACGCAGTGCATTTTATAAATATAAAGACTGTATTTTTGATGTTCAAAACGACAGTGGCATACATACCGTTAGCGCCCTTTTAAAAGACGAAACAGGCGCACTTCAATCTTTGCTTGCATGTATATCTTTAGCAGGTGCTTCTATTGTTACAATAAACCAATCCACACCTGAAAACGGCACGGCAAGCGTTGCTGTAAGTGTGCGTACATCTAACATGCAAATGACATTTGAGGAAATGCTTGAAACTTTACGTTTACAAAAAAATGTAATTGAGGTAAGGCAATCAAGCTAATATTTTATTATTATTTAAAATAGTATAATAAACAAAATATGCAATTAAAACAATTGGGGTTAAGGAGATTAATAAATGGCTAATGTTGCAATTCTAGGTTTTGGCACTGTGGGTAGCGGTGTGCTTGAGGTTATTGAGCGCAACGGTGCATCAATTGCCAAAAAAACTCATCAAGATGTTAAGGTAAAGTATATTTGTGATATACGAGATTTTTCAAGTCACGAAAAATCACATTTATTTGTAAACAATATAGATGTTATTTTAAACGACGACGATGTTGACGTTGTTGTTGAAACAATAGGCGGCTTAAACCCTGCATACCTGTTTGTTAAACAAAGTTTATTAAGCAAGCGCCATGTTGTTACGTCTAATAAAGAGCTTGTTGCAACGCACGGCGCAGAACTTTTGCGCATTGCAAAACAACAAGGTGTTTGCCTTTTATTTGAGGCAAGCGTTGGCGGTGGAACACCTGTTATAACACCGCTTTACCAATGCCTTGCAGCAAACGTTGTTAGCCATATTATGGGTATAGTAAACGGCA
>CAYJDK010000170.1:0-4507 GCA_964368905.1 uncultured Bacteroides sp. | reverse complement strand
AAAATGATAATGCAAAGCGAAGCATATATTAAAGTTAAGCACCTTATAGAAGAATAAAGCAAATTGCAAATATAAATAAAACGAAGCCGTTACCTAAAAAGTAACGGCTTCGTTTTTTGTATGTATATGTGTGTTTTAAAACTGTTTTTAAAAAGAAAGTATATGCCCTGTCATGCCGTAAACTGCCATAGAAAGAATTGCAAGGTAAAGTAAGTTAATTGGCAAACCCTGCAAAGACTTTGGTACATGCACTTTGTTTAGTCGCTTTTCGCCTTCTGTAAGAACAAAAACAACTGATATATAGCTAAGAGAGCTACCAAGTGAAAAACCAAGCATTTGAGCAAGAGTAAAACCTTGTATTGTAGTTATAAGCAGTGTACCAAGTATGCAGCAGTTAAATGTAGCCATTGGTAAAGTTGTTATTATTTTTTTTGAAACATTTATAGGAAAAAATGCCGCACAAACAAGTAAAACAACAATAAATGCAATAACAATACAAAGCACAAAAATTATTGGGCGCATGTGGCTACTTACAGACTCTGAGGCAAGCCATAACCTGTTTGCATAAAAAGCCATTAAGCCGGAAAGCAATTGTATTATTGTAAGCAAAATGCAAAACATGCGCGAGGAGGCGCCATCGTTATCGCTTACAAGTTTTACAAGCCGAGAAACGCCCAAAGCACGCCCAAGCACTGCGTTTTCAACAAAAACAGCAACCAAAGCGTATGCCGCAAATGAAAAAACAGAGCCTATAACACTAACTTCTCCCATCATGTTAAATGTTCCTCCTGTGCGCTTATTAGCGATTGTTTTATTACGTTAACGCTGCTGCGCCAAACCATCATTAAAAGTGCAAGTATTATAAACCCACCTGCAGGTAAAAGAGCAATGGGCATAGGTGCGGTTTTAAAAAGCACAACACCAAAAAATGTGCCGGCACCTATAATTTCTCTTAAGCAGCCAATTATAAATAATACTAACACATAGCCTGTTGTTGTTATTAACCCTTTGCTTAAAGATTTGCCAAAGTTTTCGTTGCTTATGGCCTCGTAACGTTTAATAATAATTGGGTCTATTACAAGCAATGGCAAATATAGCCCTACTTGTGATATTTGTGCCGTTGTAAAAAAATAAGAAATTACGTAGTATGCCGGTATGTACATAAATGCAGACACAATAACGTAAATTACACCTTTAAACCTTACAGGGATAATGTGGCTTAACATTGCCGCAACAATGCGTGTTGGCGTTAAAATACAAATAACCGCAACACATAATACAAGTGCATTAAAAGAGCTGTTTGCCGCAACAATTAAAGGCGCTAGCCCAATACCTTGCATTATTACAGGGTTATTTAAAATAATTCTGTCGCGCCTAATACGTCTGTTAACTTTCTCAATACTAAGTTTAAGCTCGCTGTTATTATCAGCATTTTGGTTTGTATGTTGCATTATTTTGCCTCCGTTTCCACAAATGATGTGCCGTTAATTTTTTTATATTTACCAAATGCGGCAGACATCCACCTGTCTATTGGTGGCGAAACTACGTTAATGCACAATATTGCAAAACATGTGCCTATATTATAAGAGCCAAAATACCTAAAAATAATAGTAAATATCGCAAAAATTATTGCGTAAACAATTCTTGAATCACGCCGTTTTGGTGCCGTTACTTCGTCGTTAATTAAAAATACAGCTGCAAAAAATATTATACCTGAAAACAGCTCGTACAATGTTGCAATTAAACGCAAAGAAACAAATTCCCACGGTGGTGCAATACCTATGCCAAAATACCTGGGAAAAAGATACAATATAATTGTACAAGCGGCAATATAACTCAGCGGCAAATCAAGTTTAATGCGTTTTCTCATCCATAAATATGCAAAACAAGCAAACAAAACAACAACACTAGAAACGCCCATGCTTGCAGGATAATTGCCCAAAACAAGGTTAAAAGCATCTATATTAGGCAAACCACCGGCCTTAAGTGCAACAAGTGCACCTTCTTTTAAAACAATGTTGCTTAAATCAAAAAGTGGCAGGTTTGTAAGTGGTGTTGGGTATTTAAAAACATTGTTTGGCCAACTAATTGCAACAACACAAAACCCAACTGCAGGTGGGCTAAATACGTATAAACCATAACCGCCAAATGCATACTTGCCAATTAAAACAGTGCTTAATACGGCTATAATAGCTATGTAAAAAGATATGCTTGCCGGCAGTAAAAGTGTTACTATAAGCGCAAAAGCTTTACTGCTACTCTCTGTTTTATCGTAAGGTATTTTGCGCACTGCCGCCACAACACGGTCACATAAATCGGCACATAGCAGTGCCAATAATGCTAAAAATAAAACGCGTGCACCAAAAAAATATATAGATACCACGTACAGCGGTATTGTCATGTATATATAATCGTTTTGCGTAGCGCTTGCAGGGTGGCGCAATAATATTTGGTCAATCGGTGGGTTAGTACTCGGCATTAAATGTCTCCGTTTCAATAAAAGTTAGTTGTTTGCACATGCGTCTATTATGTTTTGCATGGCTTTGCCATAGTCATCTTTTGCAAAAACACTGCTGCCTGCAACAAGCATAGTTGCACCGGCTGCGGCACATAGGGCTCCTGTTTGTGCGTTAATACCACCGTCTACGCTAACGCGCAAGTGGTCTATATCGTATGCTTTTGCTTCTTTGCATAAATCTGCTATTTTTTTTACGGTATCGGGTATAAATTCTTGCCCGCCAAAGCCCGGCTCAACAGACATTAAAAGCACAAGGTCTAACTTATTTAATAGTGGATAAACAGCTTGCACGGGCGTGCCCGGCTTTAAAGAAACACCTGCTAGCATACCATGGGCGTGTATTTCATCAATTGTTTTTTCAGGGGAACTGTCTGCTTCGCAGTGGAACGTAAGCCATGTTGCGCCCGCTTTTGCAAAAGCAGGAACGTATTTTAACGGGTCTTTTATCATAAGGTGTACGTCGTAAACAACGTTTGGCACAGCTTTATGTAAGCTTTTAAGCACGGGTATTCCAAAAGAAATGTTATCAACAAAAACTCCGTCCATAACATCAAAGTGCAAAGCCTTTGCGCCGGAATTAATAACGCTTAAACACTCTTGCTTTAAGCAGCTTAAGTCTGAGGCAAGTAAAGACGGTATAACTTGAATGGCCATATTATTGCACAGCTCCTTTATAATAAAATTGTAAATATTAAAAATACTATACGGTAATTATACATATTTTAGTAAAAAAATGCAAACGTGCATTATACAATATAATGTAATAAAACAAAAACAAATGTCGTTTTCATTAATCTTTCACACATAAATACTATTTTTTTCACATTTAAGATATATACTTTACTTATAGAATAAAACACGTTAAAAAATATTAAATAATAAAATTAGCAAAAACTAAGAAAACGTATTTATTATCTATTATAAAAAAACAGGCCAAAAGTTTTAAGCCGATGCACAGCGGCACTATTTAAAAGTAAATTATATTGCGTTTAAATGTGCAAACTTAAAAAAGGCAGTTAGGAGAAATTTATGAACGACAACAAATGGAATTACGATTATTCTGAACATTACAAAAACGCACAAAATACAAGGTATGAAAATGCACCGCCGCCACCACACAGTGATTACGTAAACAGCGTTAACCATAATATAGGCGGCTCGCAGTATGTGGCAACGCCGGGAACAATGCCGGTGAATGTAAAAGAAAATAAACACACTGCAAAAAAAGTGTTTGCATTTTTACTTGCCGTTATAATTTGTGCGGCAGCAGGTTTTGGCGGTGGATACCTCGGAGGCATTTTATCCTCACAAAATGGCTCGGGAGAGGTTATTATAAACCAAGCCGTTTCAGACGGAAGTGGCAGCACTAATATTACAACGGTAGACGGCAACTTTTTAGTGTCAGACGTTGCGGCAATTGCTTCATCCAGTGTTGTTGAAGTTATGACAGAGCAAGCAACAATGAACTCTATATTTGGCCAATACGTAACGTCGGGCGCAGGTAGCGGCGTAATAATATCTGAAGATGGTTATATTATTACAAATGCACACGTTGTTGAAGGCGCACAGCAAATTAAAATTACAACTGCCGATAAACAAGAATATATTGCGCAAGTTGTTGGAACAGACACAAAAACAGACGTAGCGGTTTTAAAAGTTGATGCAACCGGCCTAAGCGCTGCAACAAGCGGAAACTCAGACAAGTTATCTGTTGGTGATTTTGCACTTGCCGTGGGCAACCCACTTGGCACACTTGGTGGAACCGTTACAGACGGAATTATCTCTGCGCTTGACCGTGACATTATTATAGACGGCCAAACAATGACAATGCTGCAAACTAACGCAGCCGTAAGCCCGGGCAATTCCGGCGGTGGCCTTTTTAACAGTAGCGGAGAGTTAATTGGTATTGTTACGGCAAAATCCGGCACGGCAGAAACAGAGGGACTTGGCTTTGCTATACCTATAAACGATGCACTGGAAGTTGCAAAC